>NZ_JBIWPP010000009.1:42086-324979 GCF_044768335.1 Streptomyces sp. NPDC101151
GGTGCCGGGGGGGGCGGGGGGGGGCGACCTGTACCAGGGGTGGTGGGGGGGGCGGCGGGGGCGGCCCCCCTAGCCCCCGGGGGGGCGCCCCCCGGGGGGGGGGGGGCCCCCCCGCCGCACTTCTTCACGCGTCCGGGGACGTCAGACCAGCCACCCGATGAAGTGGATGATCCCGGCGAGGACGTCGGTGAGAAGGTTCATTTCGTGCTGCTCCTTGCGGTGCGCCTGTGAGTGGGACCTGTGCGGTGACCACGGTCTGCAGCCCGTCGCTCGCACACCGTGAGTATCGTCCCGTCTCCCGCGCTCCGGCGGTCTCATGAGCGACGATCACCTGTTCCAGGGAACAACTGATCCCTTGTTCGGATCATGTACAGATCACGCCAACGTCCGTGGGCAGCAAGGAATCTGACGCGTCGGCCGCTACGGCGGCGCTCCCCGCAGCGCGCGCAGCACCGCCCAGACGACCGAGATGAACGGGACGGCCACGACGGCTCCGATCACCCCCGCGACGATGCTGCCCGCGATGACGGACACGGCGACGACGAGCGGGTGCAGCCGGACCGCCCAGCTCATCACCAGTGGGTGCAGCACATGCCCCTCCAGCTGGCCGATCACCACGATCAGTACCAGCACCGCCGCGGCCGTGAGCGGCCCGCGCCCGGCCAGGGCCACCACCGTGGCCACCCCGAGCGCGACCGGTGAGCCCACCAGGGGCACGAACGCGGCGAAGAACTCCAGCAGCGTCAGCGGCAGCGCGAGCGGTACCTGCAGGATGAACAGGGCGACGCCCACGAGTACGGCATTGGTGGCCGCCACGATGATGATGCCGCGCGTGTACCCGGCGAACGTGCGCCAGGCCGCACGCCCCGCCCGGTCCCAGGCCGGACGGGCACCGCTCGGCAGCAGTTCGTCGCGCGCCCAGCTCCACATGCGCTCGCCGGAATGGATGAAGAAGACGGAGGTGAAGAGCGCGAGCGCGCCGCCCGTGATCAGCTCGACGACTCTGCCGAGGCCCGAGAGAGCACTGCTGAGCAGGCTGGCCCGGTGCCCGGAGATGTAGTCCGTCACCTGGCGCTGCAGATCCGCGAGCCGGCCGGAACTGAGCCGGAACGGCGGCCGCTGCAGCCACAGCTCGATCCGGTGGATACCGCCGCGGAACTCACCCGCCAGCCTGCTCGACTCGCCCGCCACCGCGTTGCCCACGAGCGCGAGCAGGCCCAGCAGGAGCAGCAGGCTGCCGACCAGCGCGATGGCGACGCTCAGCGGCCTCGGCAGAACGCGGTCGAGGAGGTCCGTGAGGGGACGCAGGACCGAGGTGACGACGAGGGCGAGGAACACCGCGACGGCGATGAGCTGGAAGCGGCCGAGGATGCTGAAGACGCCGTAGACGACGATGCCGACGAGGATGAGGCGCCAGGCGTAGGCCGCGGCGACCCGCAACCACGGCACCGTGCGGGCGGCCACCGGGCCGTCCGGCTCGGAGCGGGCGACCGGCTCGGAGCGGGCGCTCGCCGGGAGCCGCACCGAGTACGCCGGCCGGCTGCCCAGCACCGCCCCGCCCTCTCGACGCCCTCTGCCCGTCCGCCGGCCCGCACCGCCCACCGTGTCTCCCGCCTGTCCTCCGCGCCCGAAGTCTGACTGTCAGTCACATCTAGAGAACGGTACGGGCAAGCCGGAGAAGGCGGCCGTGCAACGCGCGGTCGGAGAAACTTCGCCACCAGGGCGATGACCCGGGCCGTCCCGCCTCAGCGCGCCTCGCCGCCGTACTCGTCGGCGCGCTCCACGGGCAGCAGTTCCCGGATGTCAGCGGGAAGCGCCCCGGCGATCCGCTCGGTCAGCTCAGGAGCCAGTGCGGCATCCAGCACCTCCAGGACGGCGGCCGCGTCGCGCAGGGCCGTGTCCTCGTCGGTGCCGGCCCGGTCGGCGATCCGTCCGGCGAACACGGTCAGCCCGAACCGCTCACCCGAGGTGCCCGAGTCGGCGCCGGCAGACGCGTCCGCGGCCTGCCGCATGTCAGCTGCCAAATCCGGCGGCAGCTGAGCGGCCACATGGCGGGCCAGCCCGGAGGGCAGCCGTTCCGACAGGGTGCTCACCACGGCGTGCGTCGCCCGCTCGGCCGACCCCCGGTCGGGCAGCTGGGCGAGCGCCTGCACCTTTCCGATCAGCTCGTTGTGATGCATGAGGCCGGTTCCTTCCTCACGTTGCGCTCAGGGATCTGTCCCCTTGCCTACTCCTGCGTCGGCAGCCACGTCCCGTGCAGCCCGAGGGGCACACGCACCGGGATCCGCACGCGTGCGAGAGGTCCGCCGACGGGATCCCGAGCGGGCAGGACGAGCAGCCAACTGCTCGCGTCCGTACGGTCGGTGGCGAAGGTCAGCCAATAGCCCTCCCGGTCGTCGGTGTGACCCGGGGAGGGCGCGAAGGCCGGTTCGCCCACGGACAGGTCGCCACCGGGCCAGGTCTGCGACGGCACGGCCGTGTCCCCGGTGTCGTACCAGCGCAGCGCGTCGTACTCGCCCGGCAGCAGCCCCGGGGTCCGTCCGCTGTCCGCGGCGACGGCGACCTGGCGGTGCCGGCGGCCGATCAGGCGGTCGTCGATGCGCGGGAATTCGATGCGCGCGTCGTCCAGGGGCGTACGGCGCATCCGGCCCGTGGCCGGGTCGATCACGGTGCTCATCAGGTGGCTCCGGTCGGCCCCACCTTCCGTCCGTTCGCCCAGGGACAGCCGTGACCACTGCACGTACTGCAGCACCACCGTGCCGTCGGCCGCCACGTCGTAGGCGTTCACCGTGTGCCACAGCCAGAAGGCGTCGTCACGGGCCCAGCGCACCGGTGAGCCGTCCCGCGGGATCAGCGCCACCCGGGTGCCCGCCTCGGGACGCCAGTCGATCAGCGAGCCGCCGCCCAGCGCCGCCGAGAGGTCGAAGAACACCGGGGCGAGCACCAGCACCAGGTAGCGGGCGGTGAGCGCCATGTCGTGGATCATCATCGGCTCGTCGAGCCCGTCGACGGGCACCGGCCCCCGGGCGAGGTCACCGCTCGGTGCGATGAGCGACCAGGTCAGGTACGGCGGCTCAAGCGCGTAGCAGAAGACCGCCATCTCCCCGGAGACGGGGTCGATCTTCGGGTGAGCGGTGATGCCGGCCGGAAGGGCCCCGCCGAAGGTCTCCCTGCCGATCGTCGCCAGCTCCGGCGTCATGCGGAACGGGCACGCGGACTCGGCGAGCGCCAGCAGCCGGCCGGCATGGCGGACCACACTGATGTCCGGCAGGTCCTTGAACGTGTGGGCGAGCTGCGGACCCACCTCGTCCTGCCCCGGCATGATCAGCGACTCGACGCCACCCCACAGAGCGCGGCCCGCCTGCTCCTCGGCGAGCAGCGCGGGGGTGCGCACGAAGCGGTTGCGGTAGCGGGCCCGGCCCTGCTCGAAGCGGACGCCGTGCAGCATGCCGTCGCCGTCGATCGGATACAGGTAGGAGCCGATCGGGGTGAAGCGCGGATTGGGACCGTTGCGCAGATAGACACCGTCCAGGTCGTCGGGCAGCTCGCCCTCCACCGCCAGACCGGTCTCGTCCACCTCCTCCGTGACGGGGGCGAAGCGCCCCGACAGGTGGGCGACGCGCGAGGGGTCGAAGGGCCGTACGGCGGAAGCGGTCATCGTGCCTCCCGGGACGGGGAGCCTGCGGACCGGTCGGGGCCGGCCGAGGCACGGCTCCGGGCAGCGGCGGGCGAAGCCGACGGCCCACGCCGGCGGCACCACCCCCGGGCGGCGCCCACCGCCGGGCGTACCGCTCCGTGAACCGCTGGAAGTGCGGCGACCCGAGGGACCCGACGCCGGTCACGCCTAGGACCGTGAACCTGCCGTGCAGGATGCCCTGGCCGGAGAGCACGATCGCGGTGATCAGCCCCGCCGGCGCCGTCCCTGGTCGCCGACTCCTGTGCCATGGGATCACATCCAGCGCGGGGAGCGGGCTCGGTCGGGGCCCGGGCCCGCCCTTCCATCGTGCCGCCACGGCCCGGCAGCCGCATCCGCGCCCGGCAGGGTGCGCGCGGCGCCGGCCGGGACCCCCGGGCAGCGGCACACCCGCCGGCCCCGCCCGGCCGCGGGGTAGGCCTCAGCCCATGGCCTTCAAGAAACCCGTCCACCGTGGTGGCCCGCGCCGCGGTCGGTTCGACCAGTTCGCCGAGTACGCGTCCAACTTCACCAGCTCCCCGTTCTTCTTCCTGTTCTGCCTGCTCCTCGTCGGATTCTTCGTCGCCGCCCACGCGGCCCACCTGGAACTCGAAGTGCTCCTGCTGGCGGGCGAGTCCATGACCGCCGTGACCTTGCTGCTGCTCGCGCTGCTGAAGAACGCCGAGATGCGCAGCGAACACGCCGTCCAGCGCAAACTCGACGCGATCGCCGCCGCCCTGCTGGACGCGCACAAGGACGAGCGGAGCCAGGCGTTCGAGAACCTGCGGAATGCGATCCGGATGGAGGAAGAGACCTGACCGAGGCGGACGAAACGCCGCAGCGGTTCTTCACGGCACCCCGCAAAGGGACGAACATGCCGTGTCATGGACATTTTGCTCGTGGCCAGCGCGTTCAACAGCCTCTCCCAGCGGGTGTACGCCGAACTCTCCGACCTGGGACACAGGGTGGATGTCGTCCTTGCCACGCACGGCGCCGACCCGGTCCGTGCCGCCATGCACGAACGGCGCCCGGACCTGGTCGTCGCACCGATGCTGAGGACCGCCCTGCCCGAGGACGTCTGGCGGGAGCACACCTGCCTCATCGTGCATCCGGGCCCGCCCGGCGACCGCGGCCCCTCCTCGCTGGACTGGGCGATCGCCGAGGAGGCACCGCACTGGGGCGTGACGGTGCTCCAGGCCGAGGCGGCCATGGACGCGGGGGACATCTGGGCGGCCGAGTCGTTCCCCGTGCCGCCCGTCGGCAAGAGCGACCTGTACCGCAACGAGGCCTCCGACGCCGCCGTGGCCGCCGTCCTGCTCGCCGTACGCCGGTACGCCGACGCCTCGTACAAACCCCGCCCGCAGACCGACGGCACGGACGCCTCCGTACGCGTCGTCTGGCGCGACTTCTTCCGGCAGGAGCGACGCCGCATCGACTGGGAGAACGACAGCACCACGACCGTGCTGCGCAAGCTCCACGGCGCCGACTCACAGCCGGGCGTCCTGGACGAACTCCTCGGCCGCGAGGTGTTCCTGCACGGCGGTCACCCCGAGGACCGGCTGCGCGGCCGCCCCGGCGAACTGCTCGCCACCCGGTCCGGCGCGGTCTGCCGGGCCACCCGCGACGGCGCCGTGTGGATCCCGGAACTGCGCCCCCGCAAGAACTCGGGCGACCCTGCGCCCTTCCGCCGCCCGGCCGCCTCCGTGCTCGCCTCGTTCTCCGCTCGGGACACGCGCGCACTTCCGGAGGCGGACGTCCCGCTCGAACTGTCCCCGCACCGGCACACCTGGACCGACATCCGCTACCGGCAGCGCGGCGACGTCGGCTTCCTGAGCTTCTCCTTCCCGGGCGGGGCGATGAGCACCGACCAGTGCCGCAGGCTGCTCGCCGGCTACGAGCACGCGCTCGCCCGCCCCACCTCCGTCCTGGTGCTCGGCTCGGACCGTGACTTCTTCTCCAACGGCATCCACCTGAACGTCATCGAGGCGTCCGCCGACCCGGCCGCCGAGTCCTGGACCAACCTCAACGCCATCGACGACCTCGTCGAAGCCGTGCTGCGCACCACCGACCGGCTGGTGGTGGCCGCGCTCCCCGGCAACGCGGCCGCGGGCGGCGCCATGCTCGCCCTCGCCGCCGACCAGGTGTGGTGCCGCACGGGCGCCGTCCTGAACCCGCACTACCGGCGGATGGGTCTGTACGGGTCCGAGTTCTGGACGTACACGCTGCCGCGCCGCGCGGGAGCCGGTGCCGCCCGCCGGCTGACGGACGAGGCGCTGCCCGTCAGCGCCGCCTCCGCCGAGCGGATCGGACTGGTGGACCGGCTCGTGCCCGCCGGGCCCGGCGCTTTCGCTGCCGAGGTCGAGCGGCTTGCCGCCGCCCTCGCCGGCGCCCCGGACCTGAGGCACCGCATCGCCGCCAAGGCCGCGGCACGCCGCTCGGACGAGGAGACACGGCCGCTCGCGGATCACCGCCGTGACGAGCTCGCCCGTATGCACGCCGTCTTCTTCGACCCGGAAGCCCCGTACCACGCCCTGCGGTCCGCCTTCGTCCGCAAGCAGCCAGCCGCCTCCGCCCGCCCCCTGGCTCCACCCGCCGGAGGCTCGCGGTGAGCCCCGCGCGGCCCCGGCTGCTCGTGGCGGGCGTCGGCAACATCTTCCTCGGGGACGACGCGTTCGGCCCCGAGGTGATCCGCGCCCTCGACCGGCGCCCGCTGCCCCCCGAGGTGCGGGTGAGGGACTTCGGCATCCGCGGTATGGACCTCGCCTACGCGCTGCTGGACGGCTACGCCACCGCCGTCCTGGTCGACGCGGCCGCGCGCGGACACCGCCGCGGCACCCTGAGCCTGATCGAAGCGGAACCGCCCGACGGCACGGCCGTGCCCGAGGCCCACGGCATGGACCCGGAGAAGGTGCTCGCCCTGGCCGCACATCTGGGCGACGAGCCGCTGCCCCGGGTCCTCGTGCTGGCCTGCGAACCCGGCGTCCTCCCGCGCGGCGACGAGGACATCCTGCCGGGGCTCGGCGCAGCGGTGCGGGAGGCGGTCGACCGGGCCGTGGACGCGCTGCACACGCTGATCCCCGTACTGCTGGCCGATCCGGCCGCGGCCGCACCGCCGTTGGGCCGCCCGATGGAATCCGGGCCCCCGCACGCGGCTGCGCTGCCGGGCCTGGTGGCCGACGGAGCCGAAGATCGGTGAGACCCCGGGCCGTACGGAACACGGCCGGGACTCCGCTTCACGACTGCGAGGAGCTGCGCCCATGTGCCGGTCCGACGTCAAGCAGGCCGTCCTGGCCAAGAACGACGACCTGGCAGCGAGCCTGCGCGAGGAGCTGACCCGGCAGGGCATGACGGTGGTCAACCTGCTGTCCAGCCCCGGCAGCGGCAAGACCGAACTCCTCGGCCGGGTCCTGGCCCGGGCGGTGGAGCGGGGCGTGCCGGTCGCCGCGCTCACCGCCGACCTGGCGACCGAGAACGACGCCGTCCGGCTGGCGCGTTCCGGCGCGCCGGTCCAGCAGCTGCTCACCGACGGACTGTGCCATCTGGAGGCCCGGCAGGTGCGCGGGCGCCTGGAGGGCTGGCTGCCGGCGGACACCGCGGTGCTCTTCGTGGAGAACGTCGGCAACCTCGTCTGCCCGGCGGCGTACGACCTCGGCGAGACCCTGCGGATCGTGCTGATGGCGGTGACCGAGGGCGAGGACAAGCCACTGAAGTACCCGACCGCGTTCGGCTCCGCCCATCTGGTCGTCATCACCAAGACCGACCTGGCCGAGGCGGCCGGCTTCGACGAGGCGGCCTTCCGGGCGAACGTCCAGCGGGTCAACCCGGGGGTGGAGATCCTGGAGTCGTGCGCCCGCACCGGCGACGGCGTCGACACTCTCCTGGCGCACGCTCTCGCCGCCCGGCACGGGGCACCTCCGCACCGTCCTCCGCTCGCCCCGCACCCCCACGGGCACCACCACCCCGCCACCGCACCCGTCTCGTGACCACGCCCGTCACCGGCCCGGTCCGCCGCCGGATCACCGTGCGCGGCACGGTGCAGGGGGTCGGCTTCCGGCCGTACGTGCACCGCCTGGCCGCCGATCTGACCCTGGCCGGGTTCGTGAGCAACACCGCCAACGGGGTGCTCATCGAGGTCGAGGGGCCGGCGGACGAGGTGGGCCGGTTCTGCGACCGGTTGGCCGGACAGGCGCCCCCGCTGGCGACCGTGACCGGCGTCGGCTGCGAGGACGTCCCCGCCACCGGCGCCGCCGGCCCCTTCGCCATCCGCCCCACCGAGCAGTCGACGGGACGGACCCAGCTCCCGCCCGACACCGCGACCTGCGCCGACTGCCTGCGCGAGCTGGCCGAACCGGCCGACCACCGCCACCGGCACCCCTTCATCACCTGCACCCACTGCGGCCCCCGCTTCACCATCGCCACGGGGATGCCGTACGACCGTGCGGCCACCACCATGGCCGACTTCCCGATGTGCCCGTCCTGCGCCACCGAGTACGGCGACCCGGCCGACCGGCGCTTCCACGCCCAGCCCGTCGCGTGCCCCGACTGCGGTCCGAGGCTCAGCCTGGTTCCGGCCGACGGCACCGGCATCCGCCCGGCCCGGGACGCCGACGCCCTGGCCGCGGCCCGGGCCCTGCTGGCCGCGGGCCGGATCGTCGCCGTCAAGGGCGTCGGCGGCTACCACCTGGCATGCGACGCCACCGATCCCCGAGCCGTCGCCGCCCTGCGCAGCCGCAAGGAGCGCGGCGGCAAGGCCTTCGCCGTGATGTGCGCCGACCTCGACACGGTGGAGCGCATCGCGGATCTCTCCGAAGCCGAACGGACGGTGCTCACCGGTCCCCGGCGCCCCATCGTCCTGCTGCGCGGCCGCACCCCCATGGGCGGGCTCCGCCTCGCCGACCAGGTCTGCCCGGGCAGCCCCCACGTAGGCGTGATGCTGCCCTACACCCCTGTGCACACCCTGCTGTTCGGGCTGCCCGGCGATCCCGCCGGCCCCCGGGTGCTGGTCATGACCAGCGGCAACCGTGCGGGCGAGCCCATCGTCACCGACGACGCCCAGGCGCTGACCCGGCTCGCCGGACTGGCCGACGCCTGGCTCGCCCACGACCGGCCCATCGCCTCCCCGTGCGACGACTCCCTGCTGCGGGTCCGCCCCGACGGAACCGAACAGGTGCTGCGCCGCTCGCGCGGGTTCGTCCCCCGTCCGCTGCGCCTCCCGGTCCCGGTCCGTCCCGTGCTCGCGGTCGGCGGCGATCTGAAGAACGCCTCCTGCATGGGCGAGGGCGACCTCGCCTGGTTCGGGCCGCACATCGGCGACATGGGCGACCTGTCCACCCTCGAAGCCGCCGAGCGGGCCGAACGGCACCTCACCCGCCTCACCGGCGTCGTCCCTCGGCTGATCGCCGCCGACCGGCATCCTGGCTACCACTCGACGGGCTGGGCGCGCAGGCACTCGTCCCGACTCGCCCTGGGCGCCCCGGTCCTGGTCCAGCACCACCACGCCCATATCGCCTCCGCGATGGCCGAACACGGCCTCGACGGCACCACACCCGTGATCGGCGTCGCCTTCGACGGCACCGGGTACGGCGACGACGGCACCGTGTGGGGCGGCGAGGTACTGCTCGCCGACTACTCCGGCTACCGGCGCTTCGCCCACCTGACCCCCGCCCCGCTGCCCGGCGGTGACACGGGCGTCGCCAACCCCTGTCGGCTGGCGCTCGCCCGGCTGTGGGCGGCGGGGCTGCCGTGGGAGCGGGATCTGCCGAGCGTGAGCGCGTGCACGGAGGCTGAACTCGCTGGACTGGAGCAGCAGTTGAGCCGGCAGGTGGCGTGTGTTCCGACGTCCGGCATGGGCCGCCTCTTCGATGCCGTGTCGTCTCTGGTCGGCGTGTGCCACCGCGCGGGTTACGAGGCGCAGGCGGCGTTGGAACTGGAGGCCGTGGCGGCGCAGGCGTGGCATGCGGACGCCGTGGCGTACCCCTTCGGGTTCAAGGCCGTCCGTCCGCCCCGGGAGGTCCGCGACGGAGCCCCGCGAACCGGCCGAGCGGGCGGCTGGGAGATCGTGCCGCCGCTGCAAGCGCTCCTCGCCGACCGACGCCGCGGCACCCCCACCCCCGTGCTCGCCGCCCGCTTCCACCGGGGCGTTGCCCGGGCCGTCACAGAGATCTGCCACCGGGCTCACAGAGATGCCGGCTTGACCACGGTCGCCCTCACCGGGGGCGTCTTCGCCAACGGCCTGCTGGAGGAGGAGTGCGCCGCCCTGCTGACCGCGGACGGCTTCACCGTGCTGCGGCACCGCGAGGTGCCGCCGAACGACGGGGGGCTGGCGCTCGGCCAGCTCATGGTCGCGGGAACAGCTAACCACCACGAGACGGAGTGACCCATGTGTTTGGCAGTGCCCGGCAAGGTCGTGGCCATCGACGACGGCGCCGACCCGATCACCGGGCTGATCGACTTCGGCGGAGTGCGGAAACAGGCGTGTCTGGAGTACCTGCCCGATGTGCGGGTGGGGGAGTACGTCATCGTCCACGTCGGATTCGCCCTGCAGCGTCTGGACGAGGAGTCCGCCCGGGCGTCTCTGGAGCTGTTCGAGCAACTCGGGCTGCTGGAGGAGGAGTTCGGCGACGCCTGGGAGCAGGCGGCACGGCAGGACAGCGGGAGCGAGGTCAAATGAAGTACATCGACGAGTTCAACGACCCCGGTCTGGCGCGCCGCCTGCTGGACGAGATCAGCGCCACGGCCACCCGGCCCTGGGCGCTGATGGAGGTCTGCGGCGGTCAGACCCACTCCATCATCCGCCACGGCATCGACCAGCTCCTGCCGGCCGAGGTGGAGCTGATCCACGGCCCCGGCTGCCCGGTGTGCGTCACGCCCCTCGACGTCATCGACAAGGCACTGGCGATCGCCGCCCGCCCCGACGTGATCTTCTGCTCCTTCGGCGACATGCTGCGGGTGCCCGGCACCGACCGCGACCTGTTCCGGGTCAAGGGCGAGGGCGGTGACGTACGGGTGGTGTACTCGCCGCTCGACGCCCTCGACCTGGCCCGGAAGAATCCGGGTCGGCAGGTCGTCTTCTTCGCGATCGGCTTCGAGACCACCGCCCCCGCCAACGCCATGGCCGTGCACCAGGCCCGCCGCCTCGGCCTGGACAACTTCACCCTGCTGGTGTCCCACGTCCGGGTCCCCCCGGCGATCGACGCCATCATGACGGCCCCCGACTGCCGGGTGCAGGGCTTTCTCGCCGCCGGGCACGTGTGCAGCGTGATGGGTACCGCGGAGTACCCGGACCTGGCCGAGAAGCACCGGGTGCCGCTCGTCGTCACCGGCTTCGAGCCGCTCGACATCCTCGAGGGCATCCGCCGCGCCGTCCACCAGCTGGAACGCGGCGAGTACCGGGTGGAGAACGCCTACCCCCGGGCCGTACGCGAGCAGGGCAACCCGGCGGCTCTGCGCATGATCGAGGAGGTGTTCGAGGTCACCGACCGCAACTGGCGCGGCATCGGCCGCATCCCGGCCAGTGGCTGGCGGCTGACCGACGCCTTCCGCGCCTACGACGCCGAGGACCGCTTCGACGTCTCCGGCATCCGCACCGAGGAGCCCGCCGAGTGCCGTGCGGGCGAGGTCCTGCAGGGCCTGATCAAACCGACCGAGTGCGCCGCGTTCGGCACTACCTGCACTCCGCGCACCCCACTGGGCGCCACCATGGTCTCCAGCGAAGGCGCCTGCGCGGCCTACTACTTGTACCGCCGGATGACCGACAGCCCGGCACCGCAGGGATCCCGTATCCCGCAGGAGGAGATGAACCCCGTTGGCTGATCTCGCCACAGAAGCGCGCGTAGACCCCTCGAACTGGACCTGTCCCGCCCCCCTGCGCGACCAGCCGGTCGTGGTCATGGGCCACGGCGGAGGCGGCGCACTGTCCGCGGAACTGTTCGAGCATTTCTTCGCCCCCGCGTACGGCAACCCCACCCTGGCCGCCCTCACCGACTCGGCCGTCCTCGACCTGGGCGGCACCCGCGTTGCCTTCTCCACCGATTCCTACGTCGTCCGGCCGCTGTTCTTCCCCGGCGGCAGCCTGGGCGATCTCGCGGTCAACGGCACCGTCAACGACCTGGCGATGAGCGGCGCCCGCCCCACCCACCTGTCCACCGCCTTCGTTCTGGAAGAGGGCGTGGAACTGGCCGTCGTCGACCGGATCGCCCGCGCCATCGGCGCCGCGGCCCGGGCGGCGGGCGTCACCGTCGCCACGGGCGACACCAAAGTGGTCGAGTCCGGGCACGGCGACGGCATCTACGTCACCACCGCCGGCGTCGGCCTCGTCCCCGACGGGGTCGACATCCGCCCGCAGCGCGCCCGGCCGGGCGATGCCGTCATCGTCAGCGGCCCCATCGGACTGCACGGTGTGGCGATCATGAGCGTGCGGGAGGGGCTGGAGTTCGGGGTCGAGATCGCCTCCGACACCGCGCCCCTGGCCGACCTGGTGGCGGCGATGCTGGCGGTCACCCAGGACATCCACGTCCTGCGCGACCCCACCCGGGGCGGCCTGGGCGCGTCGCTCAACGAGATCGCCCGCGCCTCCCGCACCGGAGTACGGCTGCGGGAGAAGGCCATTCCGGTCCCGGACGAGGTCGCGAACGCCTGCGGTTTCCTCGGCCTGGATCCGCTGTACGTCGCCAACGAGGGTCGGCTCGTGGCCTTCGTGCCCCGTGTGGAGGCCGAAGCCGTGCTGGCGGCGATGCGCGCCCACCCGCAAGGCGCCGGCGCGGCCCGCATCGGCGAGTGCGTCGAGGAGCACCCGGGCATGGTCGTCGTGGACACCGGGCTCGGCGGCACCCGGGTGGTCGACCTTCCGCTGGGGGAGCAGCTGCCACGGATCTGCTGAGGGACCCGGACAGCAGCGGACCCCGCCGGAGCCCCAGGCACCGGCGGGGTCGACTGCCGTCAGGGCCGGGCCTGAGCCGCCTCGACGCCCGTGATCTCCAGTTCCCGTCCGCTGCGCAGGTCCTGCGAGGGCCGGTCGCAGCGCGGGCACCAGAAGAACGGCGGCATGCCCACCGCGAACTCCTCAGCGCACCCGCCGCACCAGGCCCGCGCAGTCACCTGCTCCACGACGAGCCTGGCCGCGGCGAGGGCCGTGCCGTCGCGGGCCACCTCGAAGGCGAAGTGCAGCGCGTCCGGCACCACACCCGCCAGTTCCCCGACCCGGACGGTCACCGACGAGACGTCGCCGGCGCCGTCCTTCCGGGCGATCTCCTCGGCCCGCTCCACGATCGCGCTCGCGATCGACAGCTCGTGCACGGCCGGTTCAGGGGTAGCGGCGGTTGGCGCGGAGGCCACCGGTCATCCGATAGATCCGCAGCTCGCGCACCATGCCGGGCAGCTCCTTGAGGAGGAGAGCCAGCGCCAGGCCGCCGACCAGCGCGGCCTGTGCGAGCAGCACCTGACGTCCCGACACCGCTGTCCTTGCCGTTCGGCAGCGCTTGTTCACGGTCTCTCCCTGCTCTCTCATCCCGGTGAGATGTTCGGCATGGCGTCAAGCAGGGCGTCATGCCGCTTCCAGTGGATCCCCGTGGAACGGCGGGCGTCGGACGTGCCGTCCTCGTGGAATCCGGTCTGATGGCTGTGCGGACCCTTGTTGCCCTGGTGCAGGCCGGGCACGTGGCTGGGCGTGTCGGGCCTCGCCTGGGGGCGGCCCACTTTGATGCTGCCCATGGTGGTCTCCTTTCTGGGCTTCACGACCGCTCGGTGAGCTCCGCGAAGAACCGTTCCACGGCCGGCCAGACCGTCTCGCCGCCGGACAGGCCCCGCCACTCGCGGCGGACGAGGGCGACCATCCGGAAGCAGTCGTCGACCGGCACGATCCAGTGCTCTTCGAGGCCCCGCACGGTGTTCACCAGCAGCGCCTCCACATCGGGTGCCACGGAGGCGAGCTGCGGACACATCACGGCAAGCCGCTGCCAGGCCGCAGCGTCCACCTCCCACCGCATGGCCCCGGCCGGACTCGGCCCCTGCGCGGTGACCGTGCCGTCCGAGCGCGGCACGAAGAACACCAGGCCCACCGGTACGCCAAGCACCGCCGTGTCGACCGGCGGCAGCCGCAGCCGGCGCCGGGGCACGAGCCGGTAGCGTCCCTCGCCCGCTTCGTGGTCCGCGAACAGCACCGAGCACGGCCGGCACACGCACCGCACGTCCGCGGCACCGGTGTCGTACAGGTGAGGATGCTCTCCCGCCACCGGGGCGGCGCACAGTTCGCACGCCTCGGCATCGGCCGTCGCCGCCCGGCCGGCGGCCGAGCGGATGACGCGGGCCAGCGCTCCGTCCATGGTCACCCTGCCTCCTGCGGCTGCCGCGCGGTCCGGTGCGTCAGCGTCGTCAGGGGTACGAAGGCGGGGGCCGCCCGGCGCTCGGCGGCGACCGGCTCCACGCTCCGCAGCTCCGGGACGGCCGCCAGCACCGCCGCGCGGACGGCCGCGGTGACGTCGGCCGAACCGCTGCCGCACCCAGCACCGCACCCGCCGCCGGTGCTCACCCGCACCCGGGCCACCCGGTCCTCGATGCCGGCCCACTCCAGGTCACCGCCGCGTTCGCGGACCGCGGGCCGCAGTCTCTCGACCGCGCGGGCGGCCCGGCGCTCGGCGGACTCCGGATGGATGGCGTGCAGCACCAGCAGGTGTCCGAGCAGCTCGTCGTCGGCCAGCCGCCCGCGCAGCTGCTCGTCCGCATGGTCCAGGACCCGGGCGAGTGCCTCGCCGTACACCTCCGTCAGCAGCGTCACCGACTCCAGCGCCTCGCCGGCGGCCGGACCGGGCACGGACTCCAGCCCCGCCAGCAGCTCGTCGAGCCGGGCGAGCCGCGCCTCCACCGCCGGATCCGGGAGCCGTACGACGCCGTCAGCCATGGTTGGCCCCGTACGTGGGCGAGTGCACGGTCGACAGCGTCTTGCCCTTTCCGACATACATGTGGACCCCGCACGGCAGACAGGGGTCGAAGCTGCGGACGGTGCGCATGATGTCGACGCCCTTGAAGTCGTCGGGGCCGTTCTCCTCGAAGATCGGCTGGCCCTGGACGGCGTCCTCGTACGGCCCGGGGGTGCCGTACATGTCGCGGGGGCTGGCGTTCCACGGCGTGGGCGGGTACGGGTGGTAGTTGGCGATCTTCTTGTCCTTGATCACCAGGTGGTGGGAGAGGACACCGCGCACCGCCTCGTGGAAGCCGCAGCCGATCCCCTCGTCGGGTACCTCGAAGTTCTCGAACACCTTCGTGTCGCCGTCGCGGAGCATCCCCATCGCCTCCTCCAGGAACTGCAGGGCCATGGCGGCGGCGTAGGCGACGAAGTACGGCCGGGCACGGTCCCTTTCGATGGTGTTGCTCCACTTGGGGATCCGCCACTCGAGCGTGGTCTCCGGCAGCGTCTCGCCCTTGGGCAGCGAGATGCGCACGCTGCTGCCGGTGGCCTTGACGTACGGCGTGTCGACCAGGCCGCTCAGCGCGGTCGTCCACAGCCGGGCGAGGGGGCCGCCGCCCGTGTCGAGGGCGAGGTGCTCGCTGGTCTGCGGGTGGTACCAGCGCGGGCTCATCACCCAGCTGTACTTTCCGTGGAAGTCCCGCTTCTGCGGTACGGGCACGGTCGTCTGGTTCCACGGGTGGCGCATGTCGACCGGGTTGCCGAGCGGGTCGTGGGTGACGAAGGGCTGCTCGTTGACCCAGTCCTCGTAGAAGGAGCTGCCGAGCATGATCCGCAGACCGAGGTTGATGTCGATCAGGTTGTTGGTGACCAGCTCGCCGTCGACCACGATGCCGGGGGTGACGTACATCGCCTTGCCCCACCGGTTCATGTTCTCGTACCGGTAGTCGACGACGTCCGGGTTCTGCCAGGCGCCCCAGCAGCCCAGCAGGATGCGGCGCTTGCCGACCTCCTCGTACCCGGGCAGTGCCTCGTAGAAGAAGTCGAACACGTCGTCGTTCATCGCCACGGCCTTCTTGACGAAGTCGATGACGCGCATGAGCCGGCTGAGGTAGTCGGTGAAGGTGTTCGGCTGCGGCATCGTGCCGACACCGCCCGGGTACAGCGTCGAGGGGTGGACGTGCCGCCCCTCCATCAGGCAGAACATCTCCCGGGTGACCCGGCTGACCTTCAGGGCCTCCTTGTAGACCTCGCCCTCGAAGGGGTTGAAGGCCTTCATGATGTCGGCGATGGTCCGGAAGCCGTGGATGTCCCCGCGGGGCGCGTCGGTGCGCTCGGCACGGGCCAGGAGCCCGGGGTTGGTGGCCTTGACCATCGCCTCGCAGAAGTCCACGAACACCAGGTTGTCCTGGAAGAGCGTGTGGTCGAACATGTACTCGGCCGCTTCGCCGAGGTTGGTGATGTGCTCGGCCAGCTTCGGCGGCTTGACGCCGTAGGCCATCTGCTGGGCGTAGTTCGAGCACGTGGTGTGGTTGTCGCCGCAGATGCCGCAGATGCGCGAGGTGATGAAGCCCGCGTCGCGCGGGTCCTTGCCCTTCATGAACACCGAGTAGCCGCGGAACAGCGACGAGGTGCTGTGGCACTCCACGACTTCCCTGTTGGCGAAGTCGATCTTCGTGTAGATGCCCAGGTTGCCGATGATCCGGGTGATCGGATCCCAGGACATGTCCACGATCTGCTCGGGCTTGCGTTTGGTGGAGGTGGTCATCTGCGGTACTGCCCCTCGCTGTTCGGGTGCGGCGGATCGGTGGGGGGATGCGGGCCGGGCGGGGTCATGGGCGGTAGTGCGGGTCGTAACCGCTGGTCAGCTTCTGCTTGTTGTGGCGCCACTTGGGCTCGTGGTTCACCATGTCGTTGGTCAGGCCGCGCAGCCGGCGGATGACCGCCCCGTACGGCTTGATGACGAGGGAGGACAGCGTGCCGCCGGGGGGCTCGTCCATGAAGGGCATGAACGCGTCGGGGAAGCCGGGCATGGTGCACCCGATGCAGATCCCGCCGGCGTTCGGGCAGCCGCCGATACCGGCCATCCAGCCCCGCTTGGGCACGTTGCAGTTGACCACCGGACCCCAGCAGCCCGTCTTCACCAGGCACTTGGGCGAGTTGTAGTCGAGGCCGAAGTCGCCCTGCTCGTAGTACGAGCCCCGGTCGCAGCCCTCGTGCACGGTCTTCCCGAACAGCCACTGCGGACGCAGCATGTGGTCCAGCGGAGGCGGGGGAGCGGTACCGGCCGCGTGCTGGAGCACCCAGATGAGGGTCTCCATGAAGTTCTCGGGCTGGATGGGACAGCCGGGCACGTTGACGACCGGGAGACCGGCCTGCGACTTGAACTCCCAGCCCAGATAGTCGGCGAGGCCCATGCAGCCGGTCGGATTGCCGGCCATGGCGTGGATGCCGCCGAAGGTGGCGCAGGTGCCGGCCGCCACCACCGCCCAGGCCTTCGGGGCGAGTTGGTCGATCCACCAGTTGAGGGTCTGCGGTTCGCCGGTCTCCGGGTCGTTGCCGAACGACGTCCAGTAGCCGTCGCCCTCGATGATGTTCTGGTTCGGGATCGAGCCCTCGATCACGAGGATGAACGGGCCCAGCTCGCCGCGGGCCGCCGCCCGGTACGGGGCGAGGAAGTCCTCGCCGCCCAGGCTCGGCGACAGCACCTTGTTGACCAGGTTGACCTTCGGCAGGCCCGGGATGAGGCCGAGCACCACGTCCTCGATGGACGGCTGGTCGGCAGCCGTCAGGGAGACGGTGTCGCCGTCACAGCTCATCCCCTCGGAGATCCAGAGGATGTGGATCTCGTCGATCCCCTTGCGTTCCTCGGTGGCACTGCTCTGGGTGGTCATGTCGTAGGCCTTTGCTGCAGTCGGTCAGGGAGTCGGTCATCGGCGTGCGCCGTCGGGTCAGGGGCGTCCATCGAGCCGTCCCTCCTCCGGCCCGCCGGCCGGACGTCGGGGCCGCGGGGACTGCGGCCGGGGTGGGTGGTCCGGGTCCGCGGGACCCGGCGTGTCCCCGCCTGCGAGCGGTTCGACCTCGTCGGGCCGGAAGTAGTGGAAACGGCCGTACCAGCCGTGCAGTTCGGCCGCGGGATCGCCGTCGACGGTCACCGCGAGGTGGACGCTGCCGTCCACGTCGTGGAAGACCGCCGCCACCCGCGCGGTCCGGCCCGCCAGGAACATGTCCTGGGCGTCGGCACCCCGTCCGTGCGGGCACAGCCGCACCCGGCTGCCGCCGCCGACGGGGACGCCGTCCACGAGCACCGTGTCGGTCGTCGGGCACATCCCCTCGTCGGCGTCCTCCTGCCACCAGGCGGGCCGTTCGACGGGACCGGGATCGACGGGGACGGCGGGCGTGACCGGGGCCAGCGAGCGGATGGCGCCGTGCAGCCGGGCGAAGACCTCCTGGGGCATGCTGTCGACACGGTCGAGGATCTGCGCGGCACGCGGGTCCGTGGCCCGCGCCTCCGCCTTCTCCTCGTCCGTCAGAAGCATCGTGCGCAGCGTCAGGATCTCGTCGATCTCCGCCGCGTCGTGCAGATCGCCCGGGCTCTCCGGCGCCACCTGCGGACGGTCCGGGAGGATGATCGGGGAGGACAGGGCGGCCCGCCCGGTCGGCGCCGTCTCCTGCGGCTCGCCGCCCAGGACGGGAAAGGTGAACTCGTTGCGGCACGCGCCCACCTGCTCCCGCAGGCCGGCGGGCGGATCGGTCAGTGAGACGAATTCCACGCCCTCGCCGCCGAGAAGGGTGTGCGCGGCGAGCAGCGCGGGCCGCAGCGCATCGCCGCGAGAGGCCCGGACATCCGGTGCGCGCCCGGTGTTCTCGGTGCGTACCCGCAGCCGGTACACGTCGTCGGTGAGCGGCTCGGCCAGGACCGTCGTACGCGCCCGGACCTCCTCGCGCCGCCGCACCACACGCCCGGCTCCCCCGGGCAGCGGCTCCGTCTCCTCACCGGGCGGCGCACCGGCCTCGGCGACGCACTCGCCCCGCAGCAGATCCGCCAGCGGCCATACTCGACCGATCTCACGCGGCACCGCCTCGTCGAAGGTGAGATGGGCCGTCCCGTCGTCCGTCCGCAGCGACTCGACCGGGCGGTACCGGCCGTCCGCGCCGGCCGCCTGCACCTGCTTGTGCTGCATCTGCAGGTAACGCACCCGCACCCGGACGGCCGGTCCGGGCCCGCGCACGCGCAGCAGGCACTCGGTCTGCTGGTACCAGGAGTCCGCTGAGCCGGAAAGTCCCGGGGTGACGGGTCCGTCCGCCTCCACCCAGTTCCGGGGCAGAAGCACCCCGAACTGCCAGCGGACGCGGTTCTTGGCCGAGGAACGGCGGTACGGATAGAGCAGGTAGCCCTCGTAGAGGACGGCATCGGCGACGCCGCTCAGCTGCGCGAAGGCATCGCCGGACCCGTCGCACGACGGGTCGTCGCCCGCCACCGCAGCACAGGTCACGCCACTCACGCCGACCGTCTCGGCCATTCCGCCTCCTTGCCACAGTTGCACCGCTCATCCCTTCCACCACGGTCACACCCCTCACGGGTGCTCGCCCTTCCGGCGGACCGGCATTGGGCCGGGCAGGGGACAAGACCGCCTGAGAAGGGCGGGATCGGCGTCCGGCAAGGGGGCGGGGGCTTTGCCGGGCACCCTCCGGCGACCGGGTCACCGCGTCCGCAGCGGGTCCGGGCGGGACTGCGGCTACCTGCTCGGCGACGGTCCGGGGCCCTCGCGCGCATACCGGGACGCCGAGTGTGGCCGGGCCCGCGCGACCGTGCGCCAGGTCGCCGAAGACGCTTACCGGGTCACCGCGGCCGACGCGCTCCGGACGGGCGGCGGGCCTTCGGCGCGGCGGGCGGATCAGCGCCTTGCGTTCCTAGTCCGCTCGGTCCACCGCCATCGTCGCGAGGACCTGCCGTGCGCCGGGAGCCGCCAACACCTGCGGGGGCAGCGGCTCCTGGCCGGTCAAGCGGGTGGCGCGGGCCGGGTCATGAACGGTCCTTCGCGATGTCGAGGCAGCACCGGACGAAGTCCTGCACGACCGGATTGCGGTCGTCGGCGGGAGCCCAGGCGATGCCCACGTGCGTGGGGCTCACGCCGGTGACCGGTCGGTAGACCACGCCGGGGCGGGCGTAGAACCGTGCGGCGGACCGGGGCGCGAGGGCGATGCCGTAGCCGTTCGCGATGGCGTTCAGCCAGTCGTCGGGCTGCTCGGTGACGGCGCCGATGCGGACGGGATGGCCCTCGCGCTCGTCGGCTGCCAGCCAGTGGTCGCGCCACGAGCCGGTCTCCTGCGGAGCGGCGACGAACGGCTCGTCCCACAGATCGCGGAAGGCAATCGTGTCGTGCGCGGCCAGCGGGTGCGCGCTGGGCAGGGCGACCCAGCGCGGCTCGCTGAACAGCGGCTCGACGCGCAGAGAGTCCTGGCCCGGGAAGGGCAGCCGCAGCAGCGCGGCGTCCACGTCCCCGGTTGCCAGGCCGGCGCTCGGGTTCGTCCAGGCCGCCTGGCGCAGCTCGGTACGCCACCCGGGCCGGCGCCGGGCGAACGCGGCGACGATCTCCTGCGTCGCCTCGTTGGCCGCGCTCGCCATGCACCCGACGCGCAGCACCCGCGAGGACTGCCGGTCCGCGGCCCGGGTTGCGCACAGGGCGTCGTCCCAGGCCGCGAGCACCTTCGGGGCGAGGCGGGCGAGTTCCCGGCCGGGCCCGGTGAGCGCCATCCCGGACCGCGAACGATCGAAGAGCCGTACGGCGAGCTGGGTCTCCAGTTGCCGGATCTGCTTCGTCAGGGCCGGCTGGGACACGAACACGCGCTCGGCGGCGCGGGTGAGGCTGCCGTCCTCGGCGACGGCCAGGAAGGAGCGCAGCAGGCGGGTGTCGACATCCATTCCACCAGGTTATGGATGCAGGTATTGGACGGCGCGGTGACTCCCCGAGGAACGTGGAAGCCATGGAACTCGCCTACTTCCTCGTCACCTGTGCGGCCGTCCTGGCCAACGCCGGCATCGCGGCGGCCGATCTCGCGAAGGCGCCCTTCGTGCTCGCCAACTCGGGCGAGGTCGGCGTGCCGCCGCTCTGGATCCCGCCCCTGGCTCTGCTGAAGGCGGCCGGAGCGGCCGGACTCGTGCTGGGACTGCTGGGCCTGCGCCCCCTGGGAACGGCGGCCGCCGTCGGCCTGGTGCTGTTCTACGCCGGCGCCGTGGTCGTCCATGTACGGGCACGCGTGCTTCACAACATCGCGTTCCCGGGCTTCTTCCTGGCCCTGGCTGCCGGAGCGCTGGCCCTGGCGGTGCTGCGGTAGCCGCCTCGGCCTCCGCCCGGGGCACCCGTCAGAGCGACCGTCACCCGCGGCCGCACTTCGACTCGGGTGGCAGCCGTTCCAGGGCCAGCAGTGCCGCGTCGTCGCCGAGGTCGCCGTCGACATGGTGCAGGAGGGCGTGGCGCAGGGCGGAGACCATGGCCGGCAGGGGGCGGTGGGCATGGGTGCGGGCGTGGGCGGGCAGGTCGTAGAACCGGCCACGGCGGTCCCGGGCCTCGATGAATCCGTCCGTGTAGAGGAGGAGCCGGTCGCCCGGGGCGAACGGCACCGTGTGGGCGACCGGCTCCGCGTCCAGCAGGTCGCCGAGTCCGAGAGGCGCTCCCGGCTGGTCGGGCAGGTCGGCGTGGACCTGGCCCGAGCGGACGAGGAGCGGCTCGGGGTGGCCGCAGTGGACGATGCGGGCGACCGGCTCGCCGGGCGGGAACTCCACCAGCAGCGCGGTCGCGAACCGCTCCGTGAACAGAGCCGCCGTGCCCTGGTCCTCCAGCTCCGCCATCTGCCGCCGGGCGCGTTCGTCCAGCTGCTCGGCCACCCGCGTCAGGGACGCCTCCCGGTCCGCCAGTTCCCGGAACGCGCCGAGCAGGGTCGCGCAGGCCCCTACGGCCGTCAGCCCCTTGCCCCGCACATCCCCGATGAGGATCCGGGTGCCGTACGGCGTCTGCAGCGCCTCGTAGAAGTCGCCGCCGATCCGGGCCTCCGACTCGGCCGCCAGATACACGCCGCACAGGGCCAGCGAACTGATCCGCCGGGGGAGCGGGTGCATCAGTGCCCGCTGTGCCGTCTCCGCCACCGAGCGGACCTGGCGCAGCTGCCGTTCCCGGCGCAGCCGCAGGGAACAGGTGGCGAGGGAGGCGAGCCCGACCACGGCCAGGCTGCCCAGCATGACATCCGCATCGGGGCGGCCGCTCTGCCCCGCGGCCAGCTGCAGCAGCGCGGTCACCGAGAGCGCCGCGCCGGCGAGGGCCGCCGTCGCCCACAACGGGAGCAGAGCGGCGGCCAGGACCGGTACCGCGGCCATCACCGGCGAGACATGCAGCCAGTCCGGCGTGAGCAGGTCCGTGAGGGCTACGACCACCATGAGCAGGACAGGGGCCGTCGCCAGGAGCAGACGGGCCCCGGGCAGGCGGCTCCTGGCGCGCGGGCTGCGGTCCTCGGTGCCGGGCAGCGTGTGCTTCTCGGCAGCGGGTCCGGTGGCGGTGTGCTGAAGATCCGTGGGGTGATCCGTGGGGTGAGGCGTGCGGTGAGAGCTCATCGTCGTGGTGAGGGCCGTAGCGGGCCGAGCGCCCGGTGGCGCCGGGCGGGCGGACGGGTGGGGGTGGGTACGGACGTCGTCAGGCAGGACAGGACCGCATCCAGGTGATCGACGAGATGGCGGTCCTCGGCGCAGGCGACGAACTGCTCGCGGCCGGGTCTGCCGAGGCGGGCGAGGGCGTGCCGGGCGGCGGGCAGAGCGGGATGGGGGTGGCCGCCCCGGCAGTCGTAGACGCACAGGGCCGTCGTGCGCAGCAACCGTGCGTACGGCTGTGCGAAGCGGTCGGCGCCGGGGGTGTCCTCGCCCCGGGTGCCGGGCCGGTCCGTGGTGTGCTGCGCGTCCAGCAGCCGTCCGGTCGCGCACACCTGCCGCTCCACGTCGGCCAGCGCCCGCAGCACACGGCGGTCCAGGTGCCAGCGACGGCGTCGTGCCATCGGCCGTACGTTCCACCGCACGCTCTCGTGCGCTTCGTCCAGGGCGGTACGCGCTTCCGAAACCGCGGAGTCGAGCTCGTGCTCCCAGCTGGAGCCGAGCACGCTCCGTGGCCGTTCGCGCCGGGTGACGGCGTCGGCCAGACCCTCGAGGTGATGGGCGAGCTGGGTGCGCAGTCTCTCCAGCGCGCGCTCGGCGGAGCGCACACGTACGGCCGGGAACAGCAATGCGCTGCACGCCAGGCCGATGGCTATGCCCAGCATGATCTCCGCGACGTGGGAGACCAGCTCGGCGGGGTGCCGGCCGCGGACCAGGGCGAAGGTGATGAGGGCCGTGGTCGGCAGATGCAGCCCCTGGTGGCCGAGGAACTCACGCCGGGCCAGCAGGGCGGAGGCGAAGACGACCAGCCCGAGACCCAGCATGCCGGGCTCGGCGTACAGAGCGGCGGGTACGGCGATGGCCACGCCGAGCAGGCATCCAGCGGCGTACCGGGACGCGGCGGCGACCGTGCGCACCACCGTCGCCTCGACGATGAGGAGCGCCGCCACGGAGCCCACGTAGGGGTGGGGCAGGTGCAGCAGGGTCACGCACACCTGCCAGGTCAGCACGGCCGCCACGGTCGCCCGCGCGGCATCGGCACAATCGGTTCGTCCGAACGGCATCGCGAGGGCGGATGTCCGTGCACTGCGCATGCCTTCCGTGCCTCCTTCTGTCTGCCGGATTCCCCGGGCCCGCCTGGACGGGCGAGGGGCAACAGCCGCCCAGGATAATCGGACAAATGGGGCATATGGCAAACGAGGAGCATGTCGGCTCTGGTGCATGGGCGGAGAGGGCAGGATTCGAACCTGCGTGGGCCCCAGGGGGCCCGACCTCGAGGCGTGCTCGCCGGTCCCCGATCAACCGCTCCGGGCACCTCTCCCCGTGACCGGCTTCCGGTTGCCCGTGCCGTTCACATCAACTACGGTGCCACGCCCCGCTGACGCGGCGGTGACCCCTCGCTGACGCGCGGAGCCCGGCCGCGGGCCCATTTCCGGCAGGCGCACTATGGTGTCCGACCCCATATCGCCGCTGTGTGAGGCTCCTAGCATCTGCGGGCATGCAGACCAGAGCCGCACGCCTGAAAGTCGCCCTGGTGGCCCTCGTGGCCGCCTTGGCCGCCGGACTCCTCACACCCCGCCCGGCGGCCGCTGCCGCCTCCCTCACCGAAGTCACCGGGTTCGGCAGCAACCCCGGTGCGCTGCGCATGTTCCGCTACGACCCCCCGGACCTGCCCGCGAACGCCCCCGTCGTCGTCGCCCTGCACGGCTGTACCCAGGACGCCGGGTACGCCGTCAACAGCGGCTGGAGCACGCTCGCGGACCGCTGGCACTTCTCCGTCGTGGTCCCGCAGCAGTCCGCGACCAACAACCTCAGCAAGTGCTTCGACTGGTTCCAGCTCGGGGACATCGAGCGCGGCGACGGCGAGGCCGCCTCGATCGCGCAGATGGTGGACCGCCAACTCGCCGACGTCCAGGGTGATCCCTCGCGCGTGTTCGTCACCGGTCTGTCCGCCGGCGGCGGGATGACGGCGGTGATGGCGGCGACGTACCCGGAGAAGTTCCGCGCAGCAGGCATCGTCGCCGGGCTGCCGTACGACTGCTCCGCCGCGGCCGGTGGACCGTACCCGTGCATGTACGGATGGGCGAACCAGACGCCGGCCCAGTGGGGCGACCGGGTCCGCGGGGCCCGGCCCGGCTACACGGGTCCCTGGCCCACGCTCACCGTCTTCCAGGGCTCCGCGGACAGCACGGTGAAGCCGTCGAACATGACGGACCTGGTCAGGCAGTGGGCCGACGTCCAGGGCGCCGACCAGAGCGCGGACGTCTCCGACACCGTGGCGGGATATCCGCACCAGATCTACCGGAACCCGTCCGGGCAGGCCGTGGTCGAGACTTACGGCATCACGGGGATGGGACACGGGCAGCCCGTCGACCCGGCTGCCGGGTGCGGGACCACGGCCCCGTACGTCCTCGACGTCCATCTGTGCGCCGCCTACCGGCTCGGGCAGGCCTGGGGCCTCGGCTGAGACCCGTCAACTCCCGGTCGGACCGCAGCGGTCCCGCCGTTCGCGCCGCGTACGGCGGGCCTCCGCCAGCAGGGGCAGCAGGGAGACCACGACGATGATCGCGACCAGCGGCAGCAGGTAGCGGTCGACGTGGGACACCGACGAACCGAGGAGGTAGCCGGCGAGGACGAGGCTCTGGGACCAGAGCAGGCCCCCGACGGTCTGCCACACGGTGAACGTCCGCACAGGCACACCGAGCGCGCCGGCCGCCGGGTGCAGGACGGATCGCAGCATCGGGACGAAGCGGCCGATCACCAGCGCCTTGCCGTATCCGTAGCGGGCCAGCAGCCGCTCCGTCTGGGCCGCGCCCTCCTTCACGCGCCGGTGCGAGGTGCGGGCCAGCAGGGGGCGCCCGCCGTGCTGCCCGAGCAGATAGCCCACCTGGCCGCCCGCCACGGCGCCGACGGCCGCGCACAGCAGCACCTGCCACAGCTCCAGCCGCGGCCCCTGCTCACCGCTTGCCGCGCACAGCACACCGGCCGGGAACAGCAGCGTGTCACCCGGCAGGAAGAAGCCGACGACCAGCAGGCTCGACTCGGCGAAGATCACGACCAGGACGGCCAGCGCGCCGAAGGCAGCGAGCAGCGAGGCGCTGTCCGTCGGATTGACGGCGATCACCGCCCTCGCCTCCCGGCCCTGGTCGTCGGTCGCTTCCCTCAAGTGTCACGTGGTCGCGACTCGGATGCCCGGAGAGGGGAGAACCCCGCATGCCGGGCGGGGGGACCGCCAGGCATGCGGGGGGACGAGCCTCGCGGGCCGGTGCAGGGAGGCCCGCCCCGCCGGGAGGGGGAGAACCTCGCGGTGGTCCTCCAACTCCGCACTGAGCGGGCGAGGGGGAATCCGACGTCGTCGACGCGGAAGGCGGGACGACTGCGGCGTCTGACGGAGACACGGCAGCTCCGGCGCTCGTCGAATCAGTCGCCGCCGCGCAGCACCCGTTGGCCGCCGTGGGCCCCCGGCGTCGTAGACGTCCCAGCACCGTGGTGTGAGTCCGGCACCCTTCTGCAAGGCGTTGCAGAACCGGATCGCGTCCCCCCCCAGGAGGAGACCCCCTCGACGGACAGCCGGCCCCGGATCCGTCGGGTACGGCCACGAGCACGCTCGGGCCCTGGCCCGGCAGCTCCAGCTCGCCGCCGACCACGGCCTGCCCGCGCTGGTGCACACCCCGCACCGCGACAGGCTCGCCGGGCTGCGCCGCACCCTCGACGTCGTCCGTGAGTCCGCGCTGCTTCCTGAGCGGGTCCTCGTCGACCATCTGAACGAGACGACCGTCAAGGAGGCCAGGGACAGCGGCTGCTGGCTGGGCTTCTCCGTCTGCCCCGACACCAAGATGGACGAGCGCCGGATGGTAGGGATCCTGCGCACATTCGGACCCGAGAAGGTCCTGGTCAACTCCGCCGCCGACTGGGGCCGCAGCGATCCGCTGAAGACCCGTCGGGCGGCCGACCTGACACCGGCCGAGGGCTTCACCGAGGACGACGTCGACCGCGCGCTGTGGCGCAACCCCGTCGCCTTCTACGGCCTCAGCGGCCGTCTGGACCCGGAGGTCACCCCGCCCGAGGCGACCCACGAGGGCAACTCCCTGCTGCGCGGCGGTGAGTGAGCGCCACGCGGCTGCGCCACCCGGACGGCACCACCGTCCACCTCGCCCACTGCACCAACGTCCACCCCGCCGAGAGCCTGGACGGCGTCCTCGCCCAACTGCGCGACCACTGCGAGCCCGTCCGCCGCCGCCCTGCGCCGCTGGCGGCACAGCGGACGGAGGCGGAGGGCCTTCTCATGGACCCACGCGGGCCCTCCGCCCCTGCCGGTGACCGCTGTCCTGGACACCCTCTGTCAGGCCCGCGCCCCCAGCCGTACACTGCCGATCCGCAGACATGCGGGCCTAGTTGACGGGGGGAGCCACCATGTCCGGATACCCGTACGGTCCGAGCCAGGGATTCGCCGTACCACCGATGCCCTCGGCTCCACCGCCCGCGCCACCGGACGGCTGGCGGGCGGCCGCGGTCGCGGTGCTCAACCTGAGCGGGTTCGGCCTCGGATACGCACTCCTGCGAAGACGGCTCCCGATGGCCGCCTGCCTGGCGGCGACCGTCGTCCTGCTGTTCGTCGCCCTGCCCGCCGACGCCGACGGCGTCCCGGGCGCCGCGCTCGCCCTGTACGCCGTGTTCCTGCTGCTGGCGGCCGTTCACGGTGCCGTCGCCGGCCTGCGCACGCGGCTCACCTGGCCGGGCAGAGCACCCCTCGCCCTGCTGCTCGGCGTGCTCCTGCTCGCCGTACCGGCAGGCGGCGCGCTGTGGTACGACGACGCGCACGAGGAGGCCGTACAGCAGGCGCTCCTCGACCGTCTGGACAAGGCCGACCACCTGGTGACGGCGGCAGGACGGCAGAGCTTCTCCACCGCTCGGTCCGACTACCGGGAGGCCCTGGAGGTCTACCGCGACCTCGCGGTCCACCACTCCGGCTCGCGCGCTGCGGACCAGGTCCCCGACCGCATGCGGACGTACTACACCACGGTCGGCGCGGCCTACGGCCACCAGCGGTACTGCGAGGCGATAGAGCCGCTGAAGTACCTGCGTACGGTGCCCCGTGCGATGCCGGAGAAGGAACTCGGCTCGCTGACCCGGTGGCCCGACGACCGACTGGCCACCTCGTTGTACGAATGCGGACGGGCGGGCCTGACAGCAGGGCAGGACGACTGGGTGCCCCGCTTCGGCGACCTTCTGAACACCTTCCCGCGGTCCGCGCCGGCGGCCAAGGTCGCACCCGCCGTGGACGCGGCGGTGAAGGGCGCCGAGAAGGACGTCACCGGCCGTGAACCCTGCACCGCGGTCCAGCAGTTGCGCGACCTGGACACCCGCATCACCGACCTGTCGGGCACGGCCGGGAACGCGGCCGACGACCTCACGAAGTCGGCCGACCGCGCGGACAGGAGCGGCGACGCGGGGGAGTACGCCTGCGGCGTCGACCAGTACAAGGACCGCGACTTCGACGCGGCCCGCAAGACCTTGGAGCAATACGTCTCCGACAACAAGAACGGCAGGAACCGGGACCGGGCCAAGAAGATCGCCATCGGAGCCGAGGTGGCCCAGACCCTCCCGGCTGCCGGGAAGAAGCTGCCGACCACCGCGTCCGGCGGCAGCATCTCCGTCACCGTGAAGAACGACAGCCCCGACGACGTGACCGTGCTCTACACCGGCCCGGTCACCGGCAGCTTCACCCTCAAGGGATGCGGCAGCTGCAAGTCGTACTCCCTCGCCGACACGCTGATCACCGGCTTCAAGCCGTGCAGCAGCGGCAAGAACTACCCGCAGCGGACGCTCAGCCTCCCCGTCGGCACCACGTACTTCGTGCACAAGCCGCACGGCGGCAGCACCGCCACGCCCGCCTCGGACACGGCCAAGCTCCGGTCCGGGTACATCTACACGGAATGCGCCTACACGACGCGGACACTGGGGTCCAGCTCCTGACGGTGCGCGCACAGCAGCGGGGCGGGCCGAGGCCCGCCCCGCCTGCGGCCGTATCCGTTACCGCTGCCGGGCGGCGCGCCGGCGGACCACCAGGACGGCGCCCGCGCCGACGACCACCGCCCCGGCCGCGGCGGCCGTCAGGGGCAGGACCTGACCGGAGCCGGTGCTCGCCAGGTCACCGCCGGTGGAGGAGGAGCCCGAGGTGCCGCTCGTGGAGCTGCCGCCCGTGGTCCCGGTGCCGGAGCCGGACGACGACCCGGACGCAGACCCCGAACCGCCGGTGGACGCGCTGCCGGAGCCCCCGGTGGAGGACGTCGAGCCGCTGCCACCCGTGGAGCCGTGACCCGAGACGTCGAGCAGGATGTCCGCGGTGTCGTTCGACTTGTCGGGGTCGAAGGGGCGCGGCTGTCCCGCGAGCGCCACCGAGCCCTTCGCCCCGGACACCGACTTGTCGATCTTCAGCTTGAAGTCGTAGGTCTCCCCGCCGCCCTCGTTGATCCAGGCCTGGCTCGTGCCGCAGTCGTACGTCCTCGAACCCATGCTCTTGCAGAACCCGTCGGCCTTGGCGACCGACGTACCGGCCGGCATCGTGATGTGCACGCGGGTCGCCCCGGCGCCGATCTCGCGGAGCACCCAGCCGGGCCCGGCGTTGGTGAACTTCACCACCAGCGGGACGGTGTCCCCGACACGGCCCTTCAGGCGGTTGCCGTTCACCCGGAAGTCGGCCGTGTTCTTCGCGGTCACCTTCACGTCCACCGCGTCCCAGCCGTCGTGCCGGGCGGAGCCGGGGGCGGCCGGGGTGTCGTCGGGCCGCTCGACCAGTTTCACCGCGGGGCCCGTACCGCGCACCGGCTCCGAGGCGCCGTCCCCCGGACCGGTGTCGGCGGAGTCGACCGTCACCCGCAGCTCGTCGTACAGGGCGCGGTCGAGCGCCTTCAGGGTCAGCGGCCTTTCGGGGGCGTAGACGACACCGGGCTCCACCCGCTGGTCGAACTCGCAGATCACGTCCGAGGAACCCGGCTGCTCGTCGAAGGAACCGATCTCGTAGCGCAGACAGTTGGAGGGCACCTCGGTGTGGCTGAGGCCGCGCGTGACGGAGTACGACATCCAGACCTTGCCGAGTGCCGCGGTTCCCGTGTTGGTGAAGGAGGTCGGCACCGTGAACTCGCTGCCGGGCTTCACCCCGTCGATCGGGCCGATCCTGCCCAGCACCAGACCGGGTCCCGGGTCTGCGGCGCCGGCGGGAGCGGCACCCAGCGCGAGCAGGGCGACGGCGCCGACCGCACCGGCGGTCTGTCGGAGTGCACGGGGGCCGGGAAGTGTGGGGGGCATGGAATCCTCTGCATGAAGCGGATACAACGGACAGCTGAACTGTGTGGGAACGTGAGTTCCCGTACAGGAGACTGCCGATACCGCCCGAGGGTTGTACAGGGCCCTGGATCAAGAACCGGTTCGTGCGTCCTGCGTCCGTTTCGCGGGACGCAGGAAGGCGGACCAGCCGCCCTCGGGCTCCTCGCCGACCTGCAGCGTGCGCAGCTTCGCGAGGACCGCCGGGTCCTGGGCGTCGAGCCAGTCGACGAACTGCCGGAAGGAGACCAGGCGTACGTCCTCCTCGTCGGCGATCCGTCTCAGGGCCTCTTCCACCGCGTCCATGTAGATGCCGCCGTTCCACTCCTCGAAGTGGTTGCCGATGAAGAGCGGGGCCCGGTTCGTCTCGTACGCCCGCCGGAACCCGGCCAGATACGACTCCGTCGCAAGGACGCGCCAGGCCGGATAGTTGTAGGAGGGCGCGCGCGTCGAGTTCCCCGACTGGTTCGCCAGCATGTTGTAGTCCATGGACAGCACCTCGAACCGGTGGCCCGGGAAGGGGATGTTCTGCAGCGGGAGGTCCCAGAGGCCGCCCCGCCTGCGCGGCCAGCGTTGCAGTCCGCCCGGTGAGGACGCGTCGTAACGCCAGCCCAGCTCGCGGGCGACGGGCAACAGGTTGCGCTGCCCCAGCAGACACGGTGTGCGGCCGCCCACCAGTTCCCGGTCGTAGTCGAAGGGCAGCGGCGGAAGGTCGTGCCAACCGGTGTGGGTGCGCCACGACTTGACGAACGACCGGGCCTGCTCGATCTCCGCGTGCCACTGCGCCGGACTCCAGAGGGCGACGGATCCCGGACCGTCGCAGAAGTGCCCGTTGAAGTGCGTGCCGATCTCGTGTCCGTCGAGCCACGCCTCACGGACGTACTTCAGCGTCTGCTTGATGTGTCCGTCGGCGAGGTAGCCGATGTCGGAGGCGCCGACCGGGTTCTCCGGCGGCCGGTACAGCCGCTTCTTCGCCTCCGGCAGCAGATAGAGACCGGACAGGAAGAACGTCATGTGCGCGCCGTGCGCACGCGCCAGCTCCAGGAACCGCGGGAACAGCCCCTTGCCCAGCTCGCCCGCCCCGTCCCAGGAGAACACCACGAACTGCGGCGGGGTCTCGCCCGGCTCGAGCGCCGTCGGGGCGGAGGGCTGACGCGGCTGCTCGCCGGTGTCCGCCGTCGAGCCGTCGCCGATGCTCCGCAGCACCGGCCGGTCCTCTTGGCTTCCGGGGCCTGCCGCAGGGCCGCCCAGCCCGACAGGCCCTCCGCAGTCGGCCAGCCAGGCGGCCGCGGCACCCACACCGGCGGCGAGACCGAGGCGTGTCACGCCTCGGCGGGTGATTCCACTCATCGGCATCCCGACCCGCGCCGAGCCAGGCGCGTTGTGCGCCCCCCTGCGGTACTCACGACACCTGGCACCGTAGAGCCGATAAGCACACAAATAGATCATTTGGGTCGGCGTGGCGGACAAAGGATCACCGAGTTGCGGCGGATCCGGCCGGCCCGCCGAGGTCAGCGCTTGGAGTGCCGTGCCAGCCACTCCAGGGCGGCGGCCGCGTCGTGCAGGACGGAGAGGTGCCCGGCGGCCGGGCGAAGCCACAGTTCCGAGCGGGGACAGCGGCGTGCGAGCCACTCCCCGTGACTGCTGGGCACGACCCTGTCCTGACCGCCGTGCAGAACGAGGACCGGCGCCGTGATCGTGGCGGGGTCGCAGCCCCACGGACGGACGTAGGCCAGGTCGTCGTCGATCAACCCGCCCGGACCGGCGGCCACGGCCGGCCCGACGACCTCCCCGAGCCAGGACCAGTCACCCGCCAGGGCCGCATGATCGGCCTCCGTGAACATGGCCGGGTCGTACTCCGCTGCCGCTTGGTACCGCGCCTTGGCCTCGCGGCCCGCCACGGCCGCGGACAGCGACTCCCGGCAGGACGCGGCCATGCCGGCGAACCAGTCAAGACCCTCCGCGTCGAACGGGGCGGGCCCCGACCCGGCGACCGCGCCGAGGACCCGCTCCGGCAGCACGGCGGCACACGCCAGGGCGTGCGAGGCGCCACCGGAGTGACCCATCACGGCGAACCGGTCGATGCCCAGCGCATCGGCGATACGGCCGACATCGGCGGCCGCCGAGGCGACGCTGCGGCCGCCCAGCGGGGTCGACCCGCCGTACCCGGGACGGTCGTACGACACCCAGCGGATCCCGAGCCTGGCGGAGGCGGGGAAGAGCGGCGCGGGTGGCATGCCGATGTTGGGAGTGCCGTGATGCCAGAAGACGGGCAGAGTCGCGGATTCCCCGGCGCCGGTGTCGTAGATGTGCAGCCTGCGGCCGTCGGGCAGCTCCAGGTCCGTTTCGGCCACGTGGATGTGCGTCACGGTGCGGATCCTTCCGGGTGGGTGCCGGGGGTGCGGTTGCCGTACTGACCCCGTGGACACCCGGAAATCATCGGTCGGCCCCGGTCGGTCCCGCTCGCGGACGTGCCCCGTGCCGGCGTGCGCTCCGGGGAGCGGCCCCGGACCCGTGCCCACGGCCTGCGACCGGGCAGGTCCACCGACTGTCGGAGCCGGAGTCCTCAGGCCCCCACCGCACGAAGTGCCTGCGCCGGTGGCCCGGTCGCCCGGCGCTCCAGCCACTCCTGGTACGCCGGCGCCTGGCGGGCCGCCTCCCAGTAGGCCTCCTCCAGCTCGGAGCGACCGTTGTCGAGTTCGGCTGCCGTCCGGGCCGCCAGCAGCAGCCGTACCCCTATCGGGTCGCCCCGCAGCGGCCGGATGGCGAGGTCGGGGCGGGGGCGGGCGGTGGGCTGGCTGACCGTGACCACCTCGCCGATGGCGGCCAGCGAGTACGCGGTGAGGTAGTCGCCGTGCAGCAGGTCGGGTTCGATCCCGGCCTCGCGCAGTACGCGGCACACACCGTCCCATTCGCCGTCGACCGTGGAGTCGAGCATCCAGCGGTCGTGGGCGAGATCGGTCAGGCGCACCTCGCGCTGCGTGGCCGCGGGGTGGTCGGCGGCCAGGGTGACGAACTGCGGTTCGCGTTCCACCAGGACCCGCAGGCGCAGCCCGGCCGGGATGCGCAGCGGGCTGCCCTCGACCTCGTGCACGAACGCCAGGTCGAGCCTGCCCTCGGCGACCATGAGCAGCAGGGAGTTCGCGGACACGTCCATCTGGAGGCTGGGTTCGACCGGCGGGACACGGGTGCGCAGCCGGCGGAGCCAGCCCGGCAGGGCCCGACTGGCCGTGGCGCCGATGCGCAGCTGGGGGCCGCCCGCGGCTCGGGCGGCCGCCGCCCTCGTCTCGGCCACGATCGCGGCCAGTTCGGCGACGAGCGGCCGGGCGCGGCTCACCACGATGTGGCCCAGCGGTGTGAGGCGGCTGCCCGTACGGTCACGGGTGAAGAGCCGGCCGCCGAGTGCCTGCTCGATACGGCGCAGCTGGGTGCTCAACGAGGGCTGGGCCATGCCGAGTTCGCGAGCCGCCCTGTGCAGACTGCCGGCGTCGGCGATGGCGCAGAGAACGCGCAGGTGCCTGACCTCGAGCTCCATGCGGGGAGCGTAAGGGCAGTGTCTGATGAGGCGCCAGATGTTCAAACACCAACGGAACCGCACGAGTTGACCGTGATAGCCGCGCGCTATCCCCAAGTGCCATCATCCGCCGCACTGTTGGACTGGCCGAGACTCATGGGCAACCGATCGTTCACCACCCCACACGAACGAGTAGGAGCCCCCCACATGAAGTCGACCCGTACGTCCTCCCCATCCGCGCAGACCACCAGGAGACTGCTGGCGCTCGGCCTCGGCCTGGCGTTCGCGGCTCTGGGCACCGCGATCCCGGCGAGCGCCCAGAGCGCCGGATCCACCGCCACACCGTACGCCCGCTACACGGGCTCGGCCGACGCGACGGCGAACAACAAGGACTTCTTCGAGGCCGTGCTCGCCTCGGTCGCCGAGAAGCAGGCGGCGCATCCGAACCTGCGGTCCGTGACCGTCTACTACAACGCCTCCCAGGCGCCGAGCTTCCGTTCGCAGATATCGAGCGCCGCCTCGATATGGAACGGCTCCGTCTCGAACGTCAAGCTGCAGTCGACGTCGGGCGGCGCCGACTTCTCCTACTACGAGGGCAGCGACCCCGAGGGGTCCTACGCCTCCACGGACGGCCACGGCAACGGCTACATCTTCCTCGACTACGCGCAGAACCGGCAGTACGACTCGGTCCGCGTCGCCGCGCACGAGACCGGTCACGTGCTGGGGCTGCCGGACCACTACAGCGGTCCGTGCAGCGAGCTGATGTCGGGTGGCGGGCCGGGCACGTCCTGCACCAACCGCTACCCGAACGCGGCCGAGCGTGCCCGCGTCGACCAGCTGTGGGCCAACGGCCTCGCCAAGGCTCTCGACAAGCTGAACAAGGTGCACTGACCGAAGGTGTGCTGACCGTCTGAGAACCGCCCGTCTTCGGCTGGGGCGGGCCGTGCCACCGGCGCACGGCCCGCCCCTTGCATGTTCTATGCCATAGAGCATATATTACTTACTGGTAATCACCGGTACGCCGCCTGCCCCCAGCCCGGACGGGAGACGTACGAGCCCACGGGAAAGGTGCCGGGTGGTGCAGCGATGAGCCCACGCAGAAGCGACAGCCGGGGGCGGATGATCAGCAGTGCCGCGGTGCTGCTGGGAGAACAGGGAGCCGGTGCGACGAGCATCGACCGGGTGCTCGCGCACAGCGGTGCCCCGCGCGGCTCGGTCTACCATCACTTCCCCGAGGGGCGCACCCAGCTGATCGACGAGGCGGTGGCCTTCGCCGGGGACGTCATGGCGGACCGCATCGCCGCCGTGTCGCGTACCGGTGATCCGGTGGCGGCGATCGACGCCCTCTTCGCCCTGTGGCGGAGCCGGCTGATCGACAGCGGCTTCCGGGCGGGATGCCCGGTCGTCGCCGCGGCCGTGGCGGCCGATGAGGAGGGTCCCCAGTGGGCGGACTCCGCGGCCGAGGTCTTCACCCGTTGGCAGACGACCCTCACGGACGTGCTCGTGGCCGGCGGCCTGCCCGAGACCCGTGGCCGACGGCTCGCGGCGTTCGTCATCGGCGCCTTCGAGGGCGCGGTGGTGCTGTGCCGGGCCGAGCGGAGCCCCGCCCCGCTGGACGCGGCCGCCGCCGAGATCCACGACCTGCTGGTGCACGCCCTGCCGGACCGGCCCGGGGCAGCGGCCGATGCCGGGGAAGCCCCCTGAAGCTGAGGCCCCGTTCTCCGCGCGGACCGCCCGGTCCGCGTCCCCCCGCCCATCCGAAGGAGTCGCCATGCCCACGTTGGACCGTCAGGACAGTGTCTTCGTGCTCGATCTCGGAGCGGGGGAGAACCGTTTCCACCCCGACTGGCTGGCCTCGGTCGACGAGGCACTGGACGAAGTGGAGAAAGCGGACGGACCGCGGGCGCTGGTCACCTCTGCGACCGGGAAGTTCTACTCCAACGGTCTGGATCTCGACTGGCTCCTCGCCCACGCCGACCGGCACCGCGATTACGTCGTCTCGGTCCACGCGCTCTTCGCCCGCCTGCTCGCCCTGCCCGTGCCCACCGTGGCCGCGCTGCAGGGGCACACCTTCGCGGCGGGCGCGATGCTTTCCCTGGCCCACGATGTCCGGGTGATGCGGGCCGACCGCGGCTTCTGGTGCCTGCCGGAGGCGGACATCAACATTCCGTTCACGCCCGGCATGTCGGCGCTGATCCAGAGCCGGCTCACCCCGCAGGTCGCCCACGAGGCCATGACCACCGCCCGCCGCTACGGCGGCCACGACGCGCTCGCCGCCGCCGTCGTGGACCACGCCGCCGACGAGAACGCCGTACGGGACATGGCCGTCGAACTCGCCGCCGCCCAGGCGGGCAGGGCCGGCGAGACCCTGGGCACCATCAAGTCCCGCATGTACGCGCCCGTCCTGGCTCTCCTGCGGGACACGGCCAACCCCCTCGGCTGACCGACAGCTCCGCCCGGCGCCCCACGGCCCGGGCCACTTCACCGGCACGACAGCAAGGAACAGACATGTCCACCACCGACTTCGCCGCACTGTCCGGGCTCGACCTGATCCGCTGGATCCAGGCAGATCGTTCTGCGGAGATCCCCTCCATCGGCCGGCTGCTCGGGATGCGTTTCGACGAAGTCGACCACGGCCGCGTCGTCGTCTCCCTCGACACCCGCGCGGACTTCTCCAACCCGCTGGGCACCGTCCATGGCGGCATCGCCGCCACCCTGCTCGATTCCGTCATGGGCTGCGCGGTCCACACCACCGTCGCCGCCGGAATCGGCTACACCACGCTCGATCTCAAGGTCAACTACATTCGCGCGGCTCGCACCGACGGGCAGACCCTCACCGCCGAGGGCACCGTCATCCACGTGGGACGCCGTACCGCCACCGCCGAGGGCAAGGTCCTGGACGACCGGGGCAAGCTCATCGCCCATGCCACCACGACGTGCATGATCCTCGGCCCGGAGGCCTGACGAGAGGACCTACGGGCGCTCGGTCACGCGCCGTGGGCGCGCCTGGTTGAGCTGCGCGGTCAGGAGATGCGCATCCAGCAGGGCGACGTCGGCGGTGCGGCCGGCCCGCGAATAGCCCGCGAACATGCGCTTGGTGAGCATGAGGGCTTCCGGGGAGCGCCGGACGAGCGGCCGGACCCACGCGTCGACCACCGCGTCCAGTGTCCCGAGCGGGGCGACCTTGTGCAGGAGACCGATGCGGTGGGCGGTGACCGCGTCGAAGGCCTCACAGGTGAGCATGAGTTCGCGGATCCTGGCGGCCCCGCCCTCCACGATCAGACGACCCATGGCGCCTCCCCATGCGGGAGGCAGACCGACGCCGATCTCGGGCATGCGGAACCTGCAGTCGTCGGCCCCGGCACGCAGGTCGCAGAAGGAGGCGAGCGCGAGCCCCGCGCCGATGACCCTGCCGTGGAGCCTGGCGACGGTGACCGCGTGCGTGTTCTCCAGCGCGTCGCACACGCGGTACGCCTTGTCCGCGATCCGGCGCATGACGGCTCCGGTCGGGTCCTGGGCCAGCGCCGCCTGGTACTCGACGCGGTCGGCACCCAGACAGAAGTCCTCGCCGGCGGCCGACAGGAGCAGAACCCGGATGTCGGGGCGGTCATGGAGACTGTGCAGCAGCGCGGCCAGATCGTCGAGGGCGGCGACGGTCAGGGTGCTGTCCTGCGCCGAGGGGGCGAAGCGGACCCGGAGGACCGGCCCGTCCTGCTCGACGTGCAGCTCCTTGTAGGGGAAGTGGGGGGAGGTGATCATGTCGGTCATGAGAGGGCGACGTCCAGGTTCAGCAGGCGTCTGAAGGCCACACGCGGTGCCCATGACGGCCGGCGTACGAGGGTGAGGCGGGGGAAGCGCCTGACCAGCTGGTGGAGAAGCGTCTGGGCCTCCAGGCGGGCCAGGGGCGCACCGAGGCAGTAGTGGATGCCTCCGCTGAAGGCGAGATGGGCCGGCTTGCGGTGCAGGTTGAACAGTTCGGGATCCTCGTGCTTGTCCGGGTCACGGTTGGCCGCCCCCACCATCAGGTGCACCATCTGGTCCTTGAGGACCTCGACGCCGCCCAGGACGCGGTCCCGGGAGGAGACGCGGCTGATGACATGCGTGGGCGGGTCGTAGCGCAACGATTCTTCAACGGCGGCGGGCACGAGTTCGGGGTGGACGGTGAGCCAGTCCCACTGCCGGGGGTGCTCCAGCAGCAGGAACGTCATGGTCGCCAGCAGGGTGGACGTGGTCTCCAGCGCCGCCAGCAGCACGAACAGCGCGAGGAAGTAGACAGCTTCGTCCACCTTGTCGCGGTCGCTCTCCATGCCGTCCCACGCTCTGATCCACCGTGACACCGGGTCGTCACCGGGATGAGCCCGCCGTCGGCGCACCAGGTCCATGAAGTAGGTCCGCAGCTGAGCGGTGGCCGCGTCCGACATCGCCAGCTGGCTGGCCGACGGCAGCAACTCCTGGGTGAAGACCTGGTCGTGGGTCAGCTCCCGCAGACGGGCGAAGTCGGCGGTCGGCAGTCCGAGCCAGTGCCCGATGGTGGCGATCGGCAACTCCTCGGCCACCAGAGCGTTGAAGTCCGCCTCGCCCTCGTGCAGTCGCTCGGTGAGCGTGTCCAGGAGCCTGCTCGTGAGGTGGCCCACCGTCCCGCGCATCTCCTCCAGGGAGGCGCGGTCGAACATGCCCGCCGACCGGCGCACCCAGGTGTGGTCCGGGGGGTTGAGCGCCGGCAGCGTCCTGCTCATCTCGCGCGAGGAGGGAGCCGTCCAGCGTGTGCCGTCTCCCTGCTGCTCCCGCCAGCGAGCATCGGGTTCCAGCCAGTCGCGACTGCGCAGGACCTGGTCACACAGGTCGAAGCCGGTGACGAGGTGTCCTCCCCACGGTGCTGCGGCGACTCCGCCCCTGGACCGAAGCTCCGTATAGATCGGAAAGGGGTTGGCCTGCCCCTTCGCCGTCCGCAGACGGGAGCACAGCGAGACGGCAAAACGCCTGTCGACAGGCGGAGTTGCCACAATCTCCACGAGGTCTCCTTCTAGATCTCACGCATCAGCGGCCATGCATACCCCCCGGTCGGCCGATACATACAAGACGACTATGTGTGTGGAGAGTTGCCTAGGTCACTCCCCCCTCGTCCATGCCAGGAACCGGCTGAAGAGACCGGGTTTGGGCTTGGGCGCGGGCGGAGCCGTCGACTGGAGGGTCGAGTTCTGGACAGGGTGCGGGGAGGGCACGGTTGCCTGCGGCTGCGGTGTCCCGGCCGGCGTCGGCGCCATGGCGCGGGGCGTGAACCGGACCGGGAGGGCCACCAGCGAGCGGCTCCACGGAGCGGGCACCCAGCTCAAGTCCTTGAACGGCACCCGGACTTCGATGTCGGGCAGCCGGTTGAGGAGGGACTCGACGGCGGTGACGGCGATCACGAACGCCGGGTCCTTGGCGGGACAGGCGTGCGGCCCCGCCCCGAACGCGAGGTGGGCCTTGGCACTGAGCTGCTCGCGATGCTCCGCCAGCCGCGGATCGTTGTTGGCGGCCGCGAAGGAGATCACCACCGGGTCGTTCGCCCGCAGCACCCTGCCCCCCAGCTCCACGTCGTGAGTGGGGTAATGGGCCGCGTAGTTGGCGATCGGCGCGTAGTTCCACAAGGCCTGGGTGACGGCGTCCTCGGCCGGCAGGCCGATCTGCCAGTCCTCTCCGAGGATCAGCGCGCTGCTGGTGCCGATCGCCGCCGACAGCGGCGCGGTGCCGCCGGAGAGCAGCGTCACGAGCTGGTGCAGCACCTCCTCGTCGGTCAGTTGCGCCGAGTGCTCCATCAGACGGGTCGTCAGATCGCTCCCGGGCCGGCGCCGCTTGAGCCCGATCAGCTCGGTCAGCGCCTCGCCCAGCACCAGATCGGCGCCGGCCGTACCGTCGAAGATGCCGCTGATCCCGACGATCACGCGGTCGCCGATCTCGGGCGGGCAGCCGAACAGGTCGCTGAAGACCAGCAGCGGCAGCGGCTGCGCGTACTCGGCCATCAGCTCGGCCTGCCCGAGCCGGTCGGAGCTGAACCGGCTGACCAGGTAGTCGGCGGACTGCTGGGTCTGCCGCACCAGCTGAATCTCGTTGACGGTGGACAGGCTGTCGGTGACCGCCTGCCGCAGTCGGGCATGCGCCGCTCCGTCGCTGAACAGCGCGTTGGGCCGGTATCCCATCATGGGCAGCGCGGGGCTGCCCTCGGGAACCCGCCCCTCGTTCAGCGCCCGCCAGCGCCGCGAGTCCCGGACGAACGACGCGGGGTTCTGCAGGATGTACAGGGCGGCGTCGTAACTGGTGACCAGCTCGACCTCCACCCCCGGGGCGATGTCGACCGGCGCGCTCGGGCCGAGGCTGCGCAGATGGTCGTAGTGGGCGTCGGGATCGGAGCCGAACTGGGGTCCGTAGAGCTGCACGTTGCCGTGCGCGGGGCAGCCGGGCGGTGGCCCTTGTATGCCGGGACGCTGCTGCATGTGGGGGTGGCTCCTAGTCGAGAAGGGACAGTAGGTGGTGGACGAGAGTGATGAGGGCCTGCGCCGACGACTGCTGATCCCGTACGTCGCAGGTGACCACGGGCGTCCGGTCGGACAGGTTCAGCGCCTCGCGGATCTCAGCGAGCGGGTAGTCGGTCGTGCCGTCGAAGTGGTTGACGCCGATGGCGTAGGTCAGGCCGAACCGCTCGACCAGGTCCAGGACCGCGAAGGACTCCGACAGCCGCTCGGGGTCGACGAGGACGAGCGCGCCCAGCGCCCCCCGGGACAGCTCCTCCCACATCTCCTTGAATCGTTCCTGACCCGGCGTGCCGAAGAGGTACAGCACCACCTCGTCGCTGATGGTCAGGCGGCCGAAGTCCATGGCGACCGTCGTGGTGGTCTTGTCCGGAGTCCCCGACAGGTCGTCAAATCCCACGCTGGCTTCGGTGATCTCCTCTTCGGTCCGCAGCGGCTCGATCTCGGAGATGCTTCCGATGCACGTGGTCTTCCCGACCCCGAAGTGCCCCACCACAAGGATCTTCACCGCGGTGAGGACACCTGAATCCAGGTACACGAATCACGCTCCGAATCGGGCTTTGAGGCCGTCGAGTACGGCGTTGAGCACTTCTCGGTCGACACGTTCGGCGCGGGGCACGGGCTTGCGCGCGATGATGAGACCGCTCTCCTCCATCTGTGCCAGGAGAATCCGCACGATCCCCAGCGGCAGATGCGTGTGGGCGGCCACTTCCGCGACGGAGAGAAAACCGTCCGTGACCAGCTCCAGAACCTGACGCGCCTCCGGGGAAAGCGTGCGAGCCGTAGCAGCGGCACCCTCTTGCGCGGACACCAGGGTCGTGCGCTCGTAGGCATTGTCCGGGGGCAGCTCACGCCCGTTCGTGATCACGAAGAGCGGGACTAATGCGGAGGTCAGCTCCAGTTCCTGTTCCGGCTCGTCATTCACGTACGGCTCGCCTCCCCGCGTGGTGCCGTATATGCGCTCAGCCGGGGCACCGCCTGATGCAGTCGGGTGGTGAACTCCTCGATATCGGCATCGTGTTCGGCGGCCGCGGCCAGGAACGCGCCCTGGCCGGCCGAGATCAGGAAGATCCAGCCGTGCTGGAACTCGATCACCGTCTGCCGCCACTGCGCGTCCTGGCCCGCACCGGCGAACTGCGAGGTGGCCCTGCTGTAGGCGTGAATCCCCGTCATGGCCGCCGAGATGGTGTCCGCCAGGTCCTGGCTCATCCCCGTGGTGGCGCCGCGCGGCAGGCCGTCGGAGCCCAACAGAACGGCGTGGCGGGCGCCTTGTACCTGACCGATCACTTCGTCGAGGTCCACGATCGGGATCCCCGTGCCGCCCGCGCCTTCCTGCTCCGACCGGGCCCGGCCGTACTGCCCGTCAACGCCCTCCGTGTTCAGCCGGGGCGGTGAGGTGAGGTTGTTGCCGAGCCGGGCGACCAGCCGGTGCATGCGGAAGGAGATCTGCTGCATGTCGACGTCGGGCGCCGCGGCCGCGGCCAGGTAGGCGCCCTGCCCGGCTCCGATCAGGAAGATCCAGCCGTGCGAGAACTCGATGATCGTCTGGTTCCACTGCCTGTCTTCCCCCGGCCCGGCGAAGTGGGAGGTCGCCCGGCTGAGCGACTGCATACCCGCCATGGCGGCGGAGATCGTCCCCACGTCCTTCCGGGCCATGCCGTCGGTCGCACCTCGGGGCAGGCCGTCCGCGGACAGCAGGACGGCGTGACGCGCCTTCGGCACGTTGTGCACGATGTCCTCGAGCATCCACGACAGGTCTGTGGTCATGCGTCATCGGACCCTTCGGACGGCGCCGAGGCGAGGTTGCGGCCCGAGAGCGTGCCGCGCTGGAAGGCTCCCAGGCTCCGGCCCGCGGCACGGCCGGCTTCCTCCGGCGCAGCGGCGGGCTGCGCCGTGCCGTCCTGGTCGGGAACGCTGGCGATGGGTACCTGGCGGGCTCCCCGCCGAGGCAGGCCGTGCGCGGTGCGGGTCACGGGCTCCGGCCGCCCGACGGTGCCGCGAATCCCGCTGATCCCGGAGTCCTCGGCCGGTGGTGCTTCCTCCATGGTCCACAGCTCCTCCGGCAGTAGCACCACCGCTCGAACGCCGCCGTACCGGGAGACGCCGGTCACGTCCACCCGGAATCCGTACTGCTGCGCAAGCAGGCCGATGACGGGGAAACCGAACTTCGGCTGGTTGCCGAGATGCGAAAGCCGAGGGCGGAAGTCACCGGAGAGCAGCGCGGAAGCCTTCTGCCGGTCCTCGTCGTTCATACCGACACCGGCGTCGTCGATCACAATGCACAGGTTCTTCTGCACCCGCTGGAATGTGACCTCGATGGGCGAACCCTGCTGGGAAAAACTGGCGGCGTTGTCGAGAAGTTCCGCGACCGCGAGCGCGACGGGAGAAACGGCGGACGCCTTCAATGCAAAACCGGTCTGCTGCATGATTTCGACGCGCCGGAAGTTGCGAATCTGACTCTGTGCGCTGCGCACCACGTCATAAACGCTCGCGGGCCTGTTTCGGCGACCCAGCGGAGCGCCACACATAACCGCAATGCCCTGCGCCTTGCGTGCCATCTGTGCATTGGCGTGACTGACTTCGAGCAGGTCACCCAGAACGGAATGGCCGCCGTACTTGCGCTGGATTTCCTCAAGCAGCGCCAGCTGTTCCGCAGCAAGGCTCTGCAGAAAGCGGGCGGAACCCTTGAGAACAGCCTTGGTGCTCTCCTCAGCCGCTTCTTCGGCCTCTTGGATGGTTTTTTCGTGCTCAGTCTGATGCTGGTACAACTCGGCTCTTAAGGCAGCCAGTTGACCGTCGGCCTCGCTCAGTCTCAGGGTGAGGGTGGCCTCGGCCTGCTGCTTCTTCGTCGCTATGGCCTTGTTGCGACGACTGAGCACCAGGGCGGCGGCCACGGCGATCGCAGTCGCCGCAACCAGGCACCAAACGAGTGCGTCTCGAATCATGGAAACCTTTCCTATGTGTAGCCTGCAGTCGTCGGCAGACGGATCTCGGGGGAATCCGTGGCGCAACCGCTCGGAACGACTCGGCCGCCCTCGTGTCGAGAACTGCGCCTCTCAAAACGCTGGGCGAGCCGGTTGGACCAAGGTCGCAGACGCCGGGATGCTATCACTGACATAGGGGAACCTTCGCAACGCGGAGCTGCCGTTCCGGTCCGCTGAGTGAGCTGGTGTGCCTGTTATGTGGCTGTACAGGTTCCAATGAGCGAACTTTGGTCGTCAGGACTTCGTCAAGGCGGCTATTGGCTGATTCAACAACAGTCGGTGGGCATGCGGCCGAGCCGTGGGAGCGCCAGGTATTTATTCGGCATCATGCCGGACCGATTACTCTTTGTGGGACTTAACGGACGGTCAGATGCTGCACGGCGCGGCTCAGGACCAGGACGCCCACGACGATCAGCACGGCACCGCCTATTTCGGGCATCAGCCACCAGCCCGTGCGGATGCGCTCGTCGAACAAGGTGATGCCCAGGGCCAGGCTCACCATCGCGTCACCGATGGTCAGCGCGGGCTGGGCCGCGGCCAGCGGACCGGCCTGCAGCGCGTTCTCCAGCAGGAGCACGGCGACCGCGCCGGTCACCGCGAAGCCGTACGTCTGCCAGGAGCGCAGGAACGCGAGGAAGCCATGGTCGGCGAAGGTCCCCGTGGCCGACTTCAGCATCGCGGCGGTCAGGGCGTTGCCGGTGGCGGAGGCGGCCGCCAGCAGCGCGGCGCGACGCGCCGCCGAGCGTCCCCGGCCGGCCAGCAGGACCGCCACGGCCATGCCCCCCAGGCACAGGCCGAGCGCCGGGATCCACCGCACGAGCCGCGCCTGATCGGTGGCTCCGTGCGGGGCGGCCGCGGCGAGCAGCACGGCAAGGCCCGTGACGACGCCGACGACGCCCCACCAGCCCGAGGGGGGCATCCGGCGGTGCATCAGTGGCCCAGCGACGAGCAGGGCGAAGGGAAGTTCGAGGATGAAGAGCGGCTGGACCAGTGCGAGCGGGCCATTGACGAGGGCCAGGGCCTGGAACACCGCGGCGCCGACCACCCCGGCCATGCCGAGCAGCCAGGCCGGTCGGCGCACCAGCTCCGCGAGGAGCCGTACCCCACCGCGCCGGCTCGTGGACGCCGCCTTGCGCTGGAACGCCGTGCCCACGGCGTTGCTCGCCGCTCCCGCGACGGCGAACGCCGCGGCCAGTTCGATCACGACCGTCTCCCGCCTACGGGCACACCTCCCGGAGAGGCTTCGGGCAGTTTCAGCCTACGAAAGCCTGCTCCGGACCGCCGCCGAAGTCGGCCCCGGCCCGCTCGCCCACCCGGCCGGGCGCGGGCTCAGCGCAGCAGGCGAGGCCGTCGGGCCGTCCGCTGTCCGGCAGAGCCCGGGATCCGCTCACACCCGGCTCGACGTCGCCGTGTCCGACGACAGCCGCTGGGCGACGTAGACAGGGACGACCGACAGCAGGACGAGGACGGCGGCCACGACGTTCACCACCGGGGCCTGCTGGGGCCTGGTCATGTTGCCGAAGATCCAGACGGGGAGGGTCTCGATGCCGGGTCCCGCGGTGAACGTCGTCACGACGATCTCGTCGAAGGACAGGGCGAAGGCGAGCAGGCCGCCGGCCAGCAGCGCGGAGCGGACCAGCGGGAAGGTGACGTCCGCGAAGGCGCGGAAGGTGGTGGCGCCGAGATCCATCGCCGCCTCCTCGTACGAGGAGGCCGTACGGCGCAGCCGGGCCACGACGTTGTTGAAGACCACCACGATGCAGAAGGTGGCGTGGCCGATGATCACGGTGAACAGGCCGAGGCCCACGCCGAGCGGCTGCAGGACGGTACCGAAGGCCGAGTTGAGGGCGATGCCGGTGACGATGCCGGGCAGCGCGATCGGCAGGACCACGATGAAGGACACCGTGTCGCGGCCGAAGAAGCGGTGCCGGGCCACCGCGAACGCGATGAGCGTGCCGAGGACGAGCGCGATCGCGGTGGCACCCAGTCCGGCCTTCACGGACACCCACAGGGCCTCGCGCGCACCCGAGTTGTCCAGGGCCACGGACCACCAGTGCAGGGTGAGCCCCGGCGGCGGCCAGCTCGCACTGCGGTCGGGGTTCAGGGAGTTGACGAGGACGAGCAGAAGCGGGACGTAGATCACCGCGAAGCCGAGTGCGGCTCCTGTCCGCAGGGCGATGCGCGCGGTGCGGGTGAGATGCATGGCGCTCTCCTCCTACTGGCTGGTCAGGGCGCCCGTACGGCGGATCGCCAGCAGGTACAGGACGATCACGACCACGGGGAGGGTGCCGAGCGCGGCCGCCATGGGCAGGTTGAGTTCGATGTTGGAGTAGACGAGGTTGCCGATGAGCTGGGTCTTGCCGCCGACGATCTGCACGGTGATGTAGTCACCGAGGCTCAGCGAGAAGGTGAACACGGAGCCGGCGGCCACGGACGGCAGCACCATGGGCACCACCACCGAGCGGAAGGTGCGGCCGGCCCTGGCGCCGAGGTCGGCGGAGGCGTCGAGCAGGTTGGCCGGGAGCTGTTCGAGAGCCGTGTGGATCGGCAGGATCATGTACGGCAGCCACAGATACGTCAGCGTGAGCACGGTGGCGGGCAGCCCGAAGCCCGGGCCGTTGAGGCCGACGGGCTTGAGCATCCAGTCGGCGAGGCCGCCCTCGGAGAGGATGAGCCGCCAGGCGTACACCTTCACCAGATAGCTCGCCCACAGCGGGGTGAGGATGCTCACCACGAGCAGCGGCCGCCACCTCGGCCGGGCCACCCGCGCGGTGTAGAAGGCGACCGGGAAGGCGATCACGGCGCACAGCACGGTCACCGCGAGTGCCACGCCGACGCTGCGCACCATCACCTGGCGGAACACGGGGGTCGTGAACAGGGCGTGGAAGTTGTCCGTCGACCAGACCTTCACCACCTGCGAGGTGAAGGAGGCCGTCGTCCAGAACGCCGAGACGAACAGGACCGTCAGCGAGCCCAGGTAGAGGACGGTCAGCCACAGCAGCGGGGCGGTGAGCAGCAGGGCCAGGCGGAGCCGGGGCCTGCGGTGCAGCGTCCCGGCGAGCCGCCGGACGGTTCCCCGTCCGGCCGCCTGCGTCACTTCTGTCGTCACCGCTCAGCCCTTGATCTCGGTCCACGCCTGGACCCACTTGGCGTACGGCACGCACCGGACGTCCTTGCGGCCGTCGAGGCACTGCTCGATGGGCGTGTTCCAGAAGGCGATCCGCTTCCAGTAACCCTCGTCGGTGGCGTGGTAGGTCGTGCAGAAGTTCTTGTCGCTGGTCTCGGCGCAGGCGTTCTCGTTGGCCGGTGCCTCGCCGAAGTATTCGGCGACCTGGGCGTTGACCTTGGGGGAGACGATCCAGTCGAGCCACTTGTAGGCACAGTTGGGGTGCTTCGCCTTTGCGGCGACCATCCAGGTGTCGGACCAGCCGGTCGAGCCCTCCTTGGGGACGAACGCCTTGACCTTGGCGCTCTCGCCGGCGGTGAGGCTGGCGATGACCTGCCAGGTGGTGCCGACCACCGAGTCCCCGCTCTTGAAGGCGGAGACCTCCTTGAGGTAGTCGCTCCAGTACTCGCCGATGTTCGCGTTCTGCTTCTTCAGCAGCGCCACGGCGGCGTCGAACTGCTTCTGGTCGAGCGCGTACGGGTCCTTGATCTTCAACTCGGGCCTGGTGGCCTTGAGATAGAGGGCCGCGTCCGCGATGTAGATCGGCGAGTCGTACGCGGTGACATGTCCCTTGTGGGTGGCGGCGTCGTCGAAGACCGCCGACCAGGAGGTGGGCGCCGGGCTCACCTTCTCGGTGTTGTACATCAGCAGGTTGGCGCCCCGGCCGTGCGGGATGCCGTACATCTGCCCGTTCACCGAGTTCCAGGCGCCGTTCTTCAGTCCGCTGAAGACATCTTTGTAGTTGGGGACGAGGCCGGTGTTGACGGGGGCCGCGTCACCGGAGGCGATCAGGCGCAGGGAGGCGTCTCCGGAGGCGGAGACGGCGTCGTACTCCCCGGTCTTCATCAGCTTGACCATCTCGTCCGAGCTGGCGGCGACCTTGGAGTGGACCTGGCAGCCGGTCTGCTTCTCGAAGTCGCTGACCCAGTCGACCTTGGGGTCGTTGGAGCCGTCCTCGACGTAACCGGCCCAGGCGATCAGGTTGACCTGTCCCTCGGTTTTGCCGAGCTCGGTGGGGGCCTTGAGGTCGGGCGGGTTGAGGCCCGTGGCCGAGGAACCGCTGCCGGAGGAGCCGCAGGCGGCGGTGAGCAGCAGTGCGGCGGCGCCGGCCGCGGCCTGGAGGGTTCGGGTGAGACGCACGACGTTCTCCAAAGGTGAGGGGGCCTTGCGCGGAGCGGGGTTTGCGGGGGAGTGGGGGACTCAGGAGGGGATCCGGACGGCATGCCGGCGGTGCCACTGCAGGCGTACCCGGGCGCCGCGGTAGGCGGCGACGTCCGCGGAGGAGGTCTCCAGGTTCTGCTGCAGGGCGGTGAGGCGGCCGCCGCCGTCGAGGTCGACGAGGAAGCGGGTGGCGTCGCCGAGGTAGACGACCTCGGCGACCGTGCCGGTGACGGTCGCGTGTCCGGGCTCGTCCGCCTCGGCGGACTCCTTCAGGACGCGGATCTTCTCCGGGCGGATGTTGTAGGTCCCGGGCGTGCCCACCGTCCGGTGGGCCGCCTCGCCTTCGAGCAGGTTCGAGATGCCGACGAAGGCGGCGACGAAGGGGGTCGCCGGGCGTTCGTAGATCTCTGCAGGGGTGCCGACCTGCGCGATGCGCCCCTGGTCGAAGACGGCGATGCGGTCGCTCATCGTCAGGGCCTCCTCCTGGTCGTGGGTGACGAAGACGAAGGTGATGCCCACCTCCCGCTGAAGTGCCTTGAGTTCGACCTGCATCTGCTCGCGCAGCTTCAGGTCGAGGGCGCCGAGGGGCTCGTCCAGCAGCAGGACCCGGGGGCGGCCGACCAGGGCGCGGGCGAGGGCGACCCGCTGTCGCTGTCCGCCGGACAGCTGTGCGGGCCGCCGCCCGCCGTAGCCCTCCAGACGGACCTCGGCGAGTGCCTTGCGGGCGCGGACGAGGCGCTCGGCCTTCGCCACCTTGCGGACCTTGAGCCCGTAGGCAACGTTCTGTTCGACCGTCATGTGCGGGAACAGGGCGTAGTCCTGGAACACGGTGTGCACGTCCCGTTCGAACGGGGCGAGACCGGTGACCTCCTGTCCGGCGAGCTCGATGCGGCCCCGGGTGGGAGTCTCGAACCCGGCGACGAGCCGCAGGACCGTCGTCTTCCCCGAGCCGGACGGGCCGAGCATCGAGAAGAACTCCCCGTCCCGGATCTCCAGATCCACACCGGCTACGGCCGTCGTCTCCCCGAACGACTTCCGCAGCTCCTGCAGCCGGATCGCAATTCCCTCCATGCGGGAACCTTTCTGGCGCGCTCTGAGTTGACCGCAAACATATGAAGTCATAGTTCTAAGCTCAAGGTCCCCTTAGGGTAAAGCTTGAGTCAATGCGCGAGGTGGTGACCGTGAGGCAACACGAGATCGACGCCGGCGCCCGGGGAACGGGCGGCGGCGCCCGCCGGGCCGTCTTCAGCCCGGTGGACAACCGGGCCCGCGTGGACACGGTCGTCCGCCGCCTCGGCGACGCCATAGAACTGGGTCTGCTCGCCGACGGGGAGCAGCTCCCCGGTGAGAGCGAACTGGCCGGACAGCTCGGAGTCTCGACGGTGACCCTGCGTGAGGCGCTCATGGCCCTCAGGCAGCAGGGCCTGGTCACCACCCGCAGGGGCCGCGGCGGCGGCAGCTTCGTCTCGCTGCCCGAGGTCCCCGCCGACGACCGGCTCAGGGCACGGCTGCGCGGCTGGAGCACCGAGGAACTGCGCGACCTCGGCGACCACTGGGCCGCCCTGTCCGGCGCCGCCGCCCGCCTGGCCGCCCAGCGCACCGAACCCGAGGACCTCCAGCCGCTGCGTCGTACGGCCGAGGAACTGGCGCGCGCAGAGGAGACGGCGGCGCGCAGCCGCCTCTACGGCCGCTTCCACGTCGAACTCGCGGCGGCCGCCCAGTCGGCCCGGCTCACCCGCGAACAGGTCGCGCTGCAGAGCGAGGTGGGGGCACTGCTGTGCCTGGTCCTCGGGAGCGGTGAATATCGTGAAGAAGTGGCGGACCGTCACCGCTCCGTGATCTCGGCCGTGCAGGATGGGGCGCACGAAACGGCCGGCACGCTGGCCGAGCGGTGCGTCAGGGAGTCGACGGCGCGGCTCGTCGCCGTACGCCTCACGCTCTGAACGGGCCGCGTCCGGTTCCCGTCCGCTGGAGGACACCATGGGCTGGAGGCCCGGGCAGGCCGCCTCGGCGGCCGTGACGACAGCGACGCTCGACGCGGACGCCGAGGGCCGGGTGGCCTCGCAGGTCGGCGATGCACTGGAGACGGTGTTCGAGGCCGTCGCCGCCACCCGTGCCGACACCGCGGCCCTCCTCGCGAAGGCGGCCGCGCAGGGCCGCCGCCCCGCGAGCGCGGACCTCGCCGCCCTCCGCCCCGGACTGCACCAGCGGCTGACCCGCCAGGACCTGGTGTCCGGCGTCGGCTTCGTGGCGGCCCCGGGACTGCTGAGCGATGTCCCCGCATGGCTGGAGTGGTGGCAGACGGGCGCCGACGGCGATGTGCGGCCCCTGCTGCTCGACCTCGACCCCGGGCACTCGGCGTACTCGGACTACACGCACTGGGACTGGTTCGCCCTGCCCCGCGACACCGGGTGCCGCGCCGTGGCCGGACCGTACGTCGACTACCTCTGCTCCGACGAGTACAGCCTCACCCTGTCGGTACCGGTCGAGATCGAGGGGCGCTTCGCCGGGGTCGCCGCCGCCGACGTGTACCTGCGGCACTTCGAGGCGGCCGTACTCCCGTTGCTGCGTCAGTTGTCGCGGCCCGCCCGCCTGGTGAACGCCCGCGGCCGGGTCGCCGCCTCCGCCGACCCCGCACACCTGGCCGGCTCCCTCACCAAGGGCCCCGACTTCGGTGAACTGCTCACCGGGACGGCGCCCGCCGAGTACGCGGGCCTGCGCCTGGTGCCGTGCCACGGGATCCCGCTCGTCCTCGTACTCGCCCAAGCCTGAGCCGCCGGGCCCACTCGTCCGGCACGCCCCGCCACGGGGCGGCCGTCGTGCGCCCGGACGGGTCGTTCCCGCGGCCTTCCGGGTGCCCGGGCGCATGGGCCGACCCGAACCGGTGAGGCATCGGTCATGGAAGAACCGACACCGAGCGGCCGGGTTCCGGCTCCGTCCGCTCCCGCATCGTCCGACCTGGTGTTCACCGCGGACTTCGCGTCCGTCACACAGTGGGTCGCGGGCCGCTCATGGGCGTATCCCGACGGAGGCCCGGTGAATCCGGGCGACGGCAAACTGGACCATCTCGTGCCCGACGCCGACCACTCCCGCTCGGGTGTCTTCAGGGCGACGCGTCGGCCGGACGGCCTGTGGAACACGGGCCTGCTGACCACGGAGGGCAGCGAGGAGGCGTTCACGGTCCGGTCCGGAGACGTCCTGGACGCCCGGGTGCGGCTGCCCCGGGACATCGGCGCCTGGCCGGCCATCTGGACCTGGCGGGACGGCGGCCAGGAGATCGACGTCTTCGAGTACCACCCGGACAACCCGGACCTGCTGGAGTTCACCAACCATGTCCGCGGCGGCGGCAGCCACGTCCGCGACACCGCCCTCCGCCCCGGTGCCTGGGTCGACCTGCGCACGGAGTTCGGTACCCACTCCGTCGTCTGGTGGGTGAACGGCGTGCGGGCCTTCGCGGACCCGCGCGGTGTGGGCCGGCACTGGCACGCGTATCTCATCGTCAATTTGTCGGTGTGCGCCGGGCGTCATCACCCCTCGCCCGCCACGGAGACGACCGAGATGTCGTTCGAGGTGAGCGAACTCCTCGTACGGCGTCCGGTGCCGGGCGAGGTGGCGGACAGGACGGGCCGGGGGCGGCAGCCGGCCTGATGGCGGCCTCAGTCGGCCGTCCACTCCCGGTACGGGATGCGCGCCGCCTCGCTGACCTTCCCCACCGTGCTCCACTCGTTCCCGCCCAACCGGGCCAGGGGACGCAGCAGTCCGATGTCCGGGCAGCCGTTCACCAGGACGTCCTCGCTGACGGCCGCGTGCACGACCCGGCCGAACACCACGGTCGAGTTGCCGAGCCGGAGCGTGGAGTGCAGCGTGCATTCCAGCGCGACCGGGGAGGCGGCCACGCGCGGCGGCTTCACCCGCAGCGACGGCTCGCGTGCGACGCCCACCGCGTCGAACTCGCCCTCGTCGCCGGGGAAGTCGGTCGCGGTCGCGTTGATCTGCGCGAAGAGCGGCTCGGGAGCGAAGTTGACGACGAACTCCCCTGTCTCTTCGACGTTGCGCAGCGAGTCCTTCCGGCCGACCGAGGTGAACTGGACGATGGGCGGATCGGTGCAGGCCACGGTGAAGAACGAGTGCGGGGCCAGGTTCGCCGTCTCGCCGTCCGCGGTGAGGGTCGAGACCCACGCGATCGGCCGGGGCACGACCACGGCGGTGAGCAGACGGTAGAACGATCCCGGGTCAAGGGACTGTGGTGAGTAGTCGACACGCATGGCAGCACGCTATGTCCAGCCGGGGACCGTCGGCAGCACCCGCTCGGCGATGCGGACCAGCGCCGCGTCGTCGGGCGGCACATCGTCCTGGCGCCAGAGGGCGACCTCGAACGAACCGCCGCCGTCCTCGGCGTCCCTGGCGACCAGCAGATGACGGGCGATGCCACCCGTGCCGGAGTGGATCTCGCCGCCGCCGAGGTTGAACTTGAGGGCGATGGTGTGGTCCGAGTACAGGACGGCGGGGTGACCGAGGACCGTCTTCGACTCCGCGGACCCGCCGAGGAGTCCGGAGAACTCGCCGACCCGCAGATCGTCGTCCGACGCCCACAGCTTCACGGAGTACGTCTTCAGCGAGACCTCCGCCTCGGGCGAGGGGGTCTCCTTGCCGTCGGCGTCCTTGACCGAACTCTCGGACCCGTAGGCGGTCTCGGCCTGCTCCCGCGGTGTCCCGAGGAGCGTGGGCAGGTCCGATCGGTTCAGCGCCGTGCACAGCTGGGCCGCGGACACACGCTTGGACACGGGCTTGTCATCGGAGGAGCACGTGGCCGGTCCCGGGTCCGAGGAGCCCTGCAATTCCTTCTGCGCCAACAGGACTCCCAGCACCCCCGCGAAGACCAGCACCGCCGCCAGTGCCTGGACCCCCGGTCTCCGGGCCTTCTCGGACGCGGAATCGTCAGCCATGTTCCCCCACCTCGGTCGTTCCCCCGACAAGCGCTGGAGGAGCCTAACCGGTGATCGTCTCCGGTGGCATCCACGATCGGCGGGCACCCGTCAGTCGACCGGCCAGGTGTGGACCGGGGCGTTGAGGTGCATGAAGTCGATGTACAGCTCTGTCATGCGCCGCAAGGTCTCGTGGCGCCCGGCATGGGTGGTGGAGTCGATGCGGTGGAACATCTCCTTCTGCCACACGGCCCCGTTGCGACCGGTGACGCAGCGCTGCTCGATGATGCCGAGCAGCGGCTCCCGCCAGGACGCGTCCATGCCGGAACGGGCCAGCCCGCGGTGCGCCAGCGGCAGCAGCCGCCGCAGCACCAGTTCGGGCACCGGGACCTCGCCCATGCCGGGCCAGTACAGCATGGCCTCGATGCCGTGCCGGGCCGCCATGTGGAAGTTCTCCTCGGCCGCGGAGAAGGACATCCGCGACCACACCGGGCGGTCCTCCTCCACCAGGGCGCGGGTGAGCCCGTAGTAGAAGGCGCCGTTGGCGAGGGTGTCGGCGACGGTCGGTCCGGCGGGCAGCACCCGGTTCTCCACCCGGACGTGCGGCATGTCGTGGGCGATGGCGTAGACCGGCCGGTTCCAGCGGTAGATGGTGCCGTTGTGCAGGGTGAGTTCGGACAGCTCGGGGATGTCCCCGCGGTCCAGTGTCTCCGCCGGATCCTGCTCGTCGCACAGTGGAAGCAGGGCGGGGAAGTAGCGCAGGTTCTCCTCGAAGAGGTCGAAGACGCTGGTGATCCACCGCTCGCCGAACCACACCCGCGGCCGTACCCCCTGGATCCTGATCTCCTCCGGGCGGGTGTCGGTGGCCTGCTCGAACAGCGGGATGCGGGTCTCGTGCCACAGCTCCTTGCCGAACAGGAACGGCGAGTTGGCGGCCAGCGCCACCTGCACCCCGGCGATGGCCTGCGCCGCGTTCCAGTAGGGCGCGAAGTTCTCCGGTGACACCTGCAGATGGAACTGGGTGCTGGTGCACGCGGCCTCCGGAGTGATCGTGTCCGCGTATGTCCGCAGCCGGTCGACGCCGTCCAGCTCGATCCGCAGGTCCTCGCCCCGGGCCGCGAAGACCTGGTCGTTGAGCAGCCGGTAGCGCGGGTTCTCCGACAGGGAGTCCTCGCCGATGTCCTCCTGCCGCAGGGTGGGCAGGATGCCGACCGTCACCAGGCGGGTGCCCACCGATCCGGCCCGCTCCTCCGCGTGGTTCAGCGCGGAGCGGATCTCTGACTCCCAGCCGTCGGGGCCGCCCGTCGTCAGTCCACGGGGTGGCACGTTGATCTCGAGGTTGAACCGCCCCAGCTCGGTGGACCAGGCGGGGTCCGCGATCGCCTCCAGCACAACGGCGTTGCGCATCGCGGGCTCGGCCCGGTCGTCGACCAGGTTCAGCTCGATCTCCAGTCCCACCTGGGGGCGTTCGGACTCGAACCGTGACTCGCGCAGCATCTGCGCGAAGGCGTCGAGGCACTCCTGCATCTTGATCCGGTACCGGCGGCGGTCCTCGCGGGTGAAGACGAGCGCCGGGACGTCCCGTCCCATCGGCCCTCCAGGGTTCCGCTCCTCGGACACCTCTCCCCCCAGCGTCGCACCAACGGGCGACCCTCACCAGGTGGATGGGGGAGGCCCCGCGGCTACAGAGCCCGTGCGACGAGCAGGGCCACGTCGTCGTGGTCGTCGGGATGGCGCAGGCCGTACAGCAGAAGGTCGCAGGTCTCCTCCAGCGGCCGGTGGGGCTCGTCGAGGAATCCGAGAAGGACGCCTAGGCGGTCGTCGATGGGGTGCTGCCGGGTCTCCACGAGGCCGTCGGTGTACAGGACCAACAGGTCTCCGGGGCCCAGCTCGGTCGTCGTGGTCTCGAACGGGATGCCGCCGACACCGAGCGGAGCCGCGGTGGGCAGGTCCAGGAACGCGGGAGCCCGGCCGGGCCGCGCGAGAGCGGGCGGCATGTGCCCGGCGTTGGCGATCGTGCACTGCCCGGTGCGGGGGTCGTAGACCGCGTAGAGGCAGGTGACGATGTAGTGCTCCAGATCGCAGGTGATCTTGTCCAGGTGCTGGAGCACCGCGTCCGGAGCCAGGTCCAGATCCGCGTACGCACACGTGGCGGTGCGCAGTCGGCCCATGGTGGCGGCCGCGTCGATGCCGTTGCCCATGACGTCGCCCACCACGAGGGCGGTCTTGTCCCCGGCCAGCGGGATGACGTCGTACCAGTCGCCGCCGACCTCGCTGGTGGCCTGGGCGGGCTGATAGCGGGAGGCGAGTTCCAGGCCCGTGTGGTGCGGCGAGTGGTCGGGCAGCAGACTGCGCTGGAGGGTCAGCGCGGTGTTGCGCACGCTCTGGAACCAGCGGGCGTTGTCGATGGCCACGGCGGCACGGCTGGCCAGCTCGGCGGCCAGCACGACGTCGTCCTCGTCGAAGGGCAGCGGGTTGACGGTGCGCTTGAGATCGAGGGCGCCGAGCACCTCGCCGTGCGCGATCAGCGGCACGGCGAGATACGAGTGCACGCCGGCCTCGGCCAGGAGTGCGCCGGCCTCGGCGTCCCGGGCGATCTGGCGCAGATCCCGCGCACCGACGTTGCGCACCAGGACCGGCCGTCCGGTGTGGACGCACAGGGTGACCAGGCGGTCACCGTCGTACGTGGCGACGTTGCCGGGCTCGCCGGCGGCCCGCAGCGCCACGGTGGGGTGGGCCGCCTTCAGGGCGAGGGCGCGGAACAGCTCCGGGCCGTTGTCCGGACGGCGCGCGCGGCGCAGGGCGAGTGCGGAGTCGAGGACGTCCACGGCGACCACGTCCGCGAGCACGGGCGTGCAGATGTCGGCCAGTTCGTGGGCGGTCTGGTCCACCTCCAGCGTGGTGCCCACGCGGGCGGAGGCGTCGGCGATCAGGGCCAGGCGCCGCCTGGCCCGGTCGGCCTCGGCGGCCGCGTGGTGGCGCTCGGTGACGTCGACGACCGAGGCGGCCGCGCCCAGGACCCGGCCGCCCGGGTCCTCCAGCCGGTAGAAGGACAGTGACCAGGCGTGCTCGTGGTCGGGATCGGACGGGGGATGACCCACGTGGTACTGGTCGAGTAGGGGCATGCCGGTGGTGAGCACCTGGCGCAGGGCCGACTCGACGGTGTTCACGTCGGGGAAGGGCAGGGTCTCTCTCAGATGGCGGCCGATGTGGTCCTCGGCCGGGATCCCGTCGATCCGCTCCAACGCCGGGTTGACCAGGAGGTACTTCAGATCGGGGTCCAGCAGGGCCAGACCGATCGGGGACTGGTTGATCAGCCGCTCGCACAGGGCCAGGTCCGTCTCGACGCGCTGCAGCAGGGTGTGATCGGCGGCGATTCCCAGGGCGTACACGTCGCCGAGGTCGTCCAGCAGCCGCATGGTGCGGAACTCCGTCAGACGGCTGCTGCCGTCCTTGTGCCGGACGGGGAAGGCGCCGGCCCACCCGCGGCCGGTCTCCAGTACCTCGGTGAACAGACTCACCACGGCCTGCAGGTGGTCGGGGTGGATGAGCAGCCGTGCCGCGTACTTGCCGAGGACGTCCTCCGCGGAGTAGCCGAACAGGTCCTCGGCCTGAGGGGTCCAGAAGACGACGCGCCCTCGGGTGTCCAGCGCCACCGCGGCCACGCTCAGCACGTCCAGCAGGCCGGTCGGGCGGGGCGGCTCGGAGCTGTGATCGTTGCCGGTGCGCAAGGAGTCGACTGCCATGCCAGATCCACCTCCACCGGCCGGTCACCCGTCGTTGCCGGTGAGGCCGCACGCCCGAGCGCTGATGACCGGTACCTCCATGCTGCCTCCTGCACTCCTCCCGCCCCAACCCCAGGACCGGCCCGTGCACAACCGGCGGACTGGCAGGACCATGGGTGGAAACAGAGGATGGAACGGATGGAACCTGGGCGAAAGGGTTTCGACGTGTCCGCGTCCGCGGAGCCACGGGATGTCATCGACGCCTCCACCGACGCGGCGGCGGTGATCTCCGGGGACGGCGTCGTGGTCGGCTGGACCAGGGGTGCGCAGGCGCTGCTCGGGTACCTCGCGCGGGAGGTTGCCGGCCGTCCTGCCGCGCGCCTGCTCGCCATGCCCGCGGATCCGCTGCGTGCCGCGGGCATCGCGGAGCGGTGCCGCGCCGGAATGGGCTGGAGCGGTCTCATCCACGTACGGCACCGGGACGGCCATCGCGTGGAGATCCATCTCCGGGTCTCGGCGGCCTTCGGCATCGACGAGAAGGAGTGCTTCCTGGTCTCGGCACGGGAGCAGCGGCCGCAGTGGACCGTCGGCCGGTCGAACCTCGACGGATTCCTCACCCGCTCGCCGGTCGGCATGGCCGTCATGGATCTGGATCTGCGCTACGTATGGCTGAACGACACGCTGGAACGGTTCGGCGGTGTGCCGCGGGAACAACGGCTGGGGCGTCGGCTGAGCGAGCTGCTGCCCGGACTGCAGGCGGACACCCTCGAAGGACTGATGCGCAAGGTGCTGGCCACCGGAGAGCCGGTGACCGACTACGAGTACGCCGGATGGAGCTGGGCCGATCCGCACCGCCAGCACGCCTACTCCACCTCGTTCTTCCCCCTGGTGGACGCCGGCGGCTCCGTCACCGCGCTCGGTTACATGGTCCTGGACGTCACCGAGCGGTGGCACGCCCGCCAGCTCCTGTCCCTGGTCAACGAGGCCGGCACCAGCATCGGCAGGACTCTCGACGTGCTGCGTACGGCCCAGGAGCTGGCCGACTTCTCGGTCCCCCGCTTCGCGGACTTCGTCATCGTGGACGTCCTGGAGCCGGTGCTCAGCACCGAGGGACACGGCACATGGCTCACCGATGCCGGACCGGCGCCCGCTCGGCCGGCGATGCGTCGCGCGGGACTGCAGTCGGTACGGGAAGGCTGCCCGGAGGCGGTGGCCCAGGTCGGCGACGAGGTGGACTTCCTGCCTCCGCCCGGTGATGTCAACCTCCTGATCAGCGGGGAGCCGATCCACATCCCGGTCCTGGATCCCTCCGACGCCGCATGGGTCGCCGAACAGCCCGTGCGAGCGGCCCGCATCCGCGAGTTCGGCCTGCACTCCCTCATCTCCGTGCCGATGCGGGCGCGGAACACGGCGCTGGGCCTGACCACCTTCGCCCGCTCGCTCAACCCGGTTCCGTTCGGGCCCGACGACGTCCTGCTGGCCCAGGAGCTGGTGGCGCGAGCGGCGGTGTGCGTCGACAACGCCCGCCGCTACACCCGGGAGCACACCGCGGCCGTCACCCTGCAGCGCAGTCTGCTGCCCCACGTCCTGGCGGGTGGAACAGCGGTGGACGTCGCCTCCTCCTACCTTCCGGCGGACCCGACGGGCGGGGTCGGCGGCGACTGGTTCGACGTGATTCCGCTGTCCGGCGCGCGTGTGGGCCTGGTCATCGGTGACGTGGTGGGACACGGGATCACCGCGGCGGCGAGCATGGGCCGGCTGCGCACGGCGGTGCAGACGCTCGCCGACATGGATCTGCCCCCCGACGAACTGCTGGCCCACCTCGACGACCTCGTGCTCCGGCTGAGCGAGGAGGACGATCGCGACCCGGCCACCAGGACCACGGCGACCTTTGTGGGCGCTACCTGCCTCTACGCCGTCTACGACCCGGTCACCAGAAGGTGCGCGATGGCCCGGGCGGGACACCCGCCCCCCGTCGTCGTCGCCCCGGACGGATACGCCCACTTCCCGGAGATCCCGGCCGGGCCGCCGCTCGGGCTTGGCGGCATGGCCTTCGAGGCCACCGAGATCGAGCTGCCCGAGAACAGCCTCTTCGGCCTCTACACCAACGGTCTCATCGGGGGAATCGGCCAGGACGTGGAGTCGGGGATGTCCCGGCTCGGCGAGGCGCTGGCCCAGTCCGGGACGGACCTCGGAACGCTGTGCACGGCCGTTGTGGAACAGCTGGTGCCCGCGCCGCAGCCCGACGACATCGCCCTTCTCCTGGCCCGCACCCGCACCCTCGGCCCGGACCGGGTGGCGTCGTGGGAGGTGCCCGCCGACCCGGCCGCCGTCGGACATGTCAGGAACGAGGCGACGCGCCGGGTGGCGGAGTGGGGCCTCGGGGACGAACTGGCCATGACGACGGAACTCATCGTCAGCGAACTGGTCACCAACGCGGTCCGCTACGCCGACTCGCCCATCCGGCTACGACTGCTCCGTGACGCCCGGTTGACCTGCGAGGTCGCCGACGCCAGCAGCACCGCTCCCCGGCTGAGACACGCCCGCAGCACGGACGAGGGCGGCCGCGGACTCTTCCTGGTGGCCCAGCTCGCCCACCGCTGGGGTGCCCGTTACACGGACGAGGGGAAGATCATCTGGGCCGAGCAGGAGATCCCGTGAGCCGGTCGCCGCCACAGGCCCGGTCGGCGCCTGCGGCGGTGGTCGACGTCATGGTCAGCGGAATGCCGGGGCGTTGCGTGCCGCCCACGCCGCGAACGGGTTCGCGGGCCTGCCCAGGATCCGCGCCACGTCCCCGCTGACGGCCTGCTCCTCGGCGGTCGGCTCGCCGAGGATGGACAGCGTTCCCTCCAGTACGTCGTCGCTCGGCATGAACTGCGCCATCTGTGCCCGGGCCTCCTCGCGGCTCTGCTCCACGAAGGTCACCGGCTCGGCGAGCGCCTGTGCGATGGCGGCGGCCCGCTGCCGGGGAGAGACGGCCTCGGGGCCGGTCAGGGTGTAGGTGACGCCGTCGTGCCCGTCCTGGCGCAGCACGGCGGCGGCGACAGCGGCGACGTCGTCCGGGTCGACGAACGGCAGTGCCACGTCGGCGAAGGGCGCTGCCACGGTGCGGTGCCGTCGGATCGGTTCGGCCCAGGCGAACGCGTTGGAGGCCAATCCGCCCGAGCGCAGCACGGTGAAGGCCAGTCCCGATCCGGCCAGGGCCGCCTCGAAGCCGGCGGCGTGCGCATAGCTGTGCGGCCGGGTGCCCACGCCCTGCGAGGACATCAGGACCACCTTCGTGACGCCGGCCACCGCGGCCTGCTTCAGGATCCCTTCCGGATCGTCGCCCGCGACCAGCAGGAACAGAGCCGTGGCCCCCTCCAGCGCGGATGCGAGACCGGCCGGCTGCCCGAGGTCGGCGGCGACGGCCCGCACGCCCGCCGGGACGTCCTCGGAGGTGATGTGCCGTGCCACGGCCGTTACGGCCTCTCCGTGCGCGGCCAGCTGTGCGACCAGAGCCCGTCCGACGTTCCCCGTGCCACCCGTAACAACGATCACGATGCATCTCCCGTATGAGTTAGTTGACTAACTAAGTCCCCACGGTAGTCGATCCGTTCCGTGCTGTCTATCCTTAGTCAGGTGACTGACTCAGAGCCCGGTACGACGGCCGGAGCCGCCCCCTCCCGCCGGGGCGGCAAACGTGAGCGCCTGGTCGAAGCGGCTGTCCAGGTCTTCCATCAGCAGGGAGTGGAGAAGACCACCCTCGGGGACATCGCCCGCGCGGCGGACGTCCCCCTCGGCAATGTCTACTACTACTTCAAGACCAAGGACCAGCTCGTCGAGGCGGCGGTGCAGGCCCACTGCGACCAGCTCAACGCGCTCACGGCCCGTCTGGAGGAACTCCCCGGTCCGGCGACCCGCCTCAAGACCCTGATCGCCGGCTGGGTCGATCAGCGCGACACCGCGGCCCGCTTCGGCTGCCCCGTCGGCACCCTGGCCACCGAACTCGACAAGCGCGACGACGGCCTGGACCTGGCCGCGGCCAAGGTGATGCGGGCCCTGCTGGACTGGGTCGAGGGCCAGTTCACCGAGCTGGGCCGACCCGACGCCCACGCTCTCGCCATCGAGCTGGTCGCCGCCTACCAGGGCATGTCGGTCCTCACCAACACCCTGCGCGACCCCGGCCTGATGGCCGCCCAGGGCGAACGCCTCCAGTCCTGGATCGAGGGTCTCGCGCACTCCTGATCCGGGGCCCGGACGCCGTCGTCCCCGCCGCGTCACGTGGTTGTCGAAACGGGCGGGCGGCGCAGTCATACGGCGGGGCCGCCCGGAGCGTCACAGCAACGACAGGGCAACCCACCCCGGCCGCCGACTTCGCCGACCGCCCGTCGTGGAGTGGCGCACAGAGGAGAGCGATGAGGACCGACCTTTCTACGACGATGCGCGCCCTGCGCCGCGCGGTGCCGGCCGGTGCCGTGGCGACCGCGGCGGCGCTGCCCCTGCTGTGTGCGGGGCCGGCGCAGGCGGCCGCGACCGACGCGAGCGTGTACGTGTGGGCGACCGGTGTGAACGTACGGGCCTGCCCACAGGTGTCCGCCGAGTGCCCGCCGATCAGCGGGGCCCAGATCGGCAGACGGTGGGTGACGGCCTTCTGCCAGCGCACCGGCGGCGAGGTGACGGACGGCCCCTACCGCAACAACTGGTGGGTGCAGGTCAACGCGGGCGGACCCATCGGCTGGATCAGCGCGGTCTATGTGCGCGGCGGAGACAACGACGAGCCGGTCCCCGGCGTCCCGACGGACGGCGACTGCCGCTGACCGCGCACACCGCCGCCCCGCCGCCACGGTGGCCCCGGGCGCAACTCGCGTTCGTACCAAGGGACATCAGGAAGAGGAGCATCATCCGTGTTCTCGAAGACCATCACTCGTCTGTTCTCCCCGCGGGCCCTGCTCGCGGCCGTGCTGGGCCTCACCGCCCTGCTCACTCTCGCACCCTCACCCGCCCAGGCCGCCGCCTCGGGCAAGACGGTCCACATCTGGGCCGGCCAGGTGCGAGTGCGCCAGTGCGCCAGTACCTCGTGCGATCTGGCGACCAGTGAACGGCTGACCAACGTCGACGTGTACGCCTACTGCCAGCGGTGGGGCGACCGGGTGACCGACGGGCCCTACTACAACCACTACTGGGTCGAGATCGTCTCCCCGCAGGGCTGGCTCGGCTGGGTGAGCGCCGTCTACGTCAGCGGAGGCTCCAACGACGGCCCCGTCCCCGGCGTGTCTGTGGAGACCGACTCGAGCCCCGTCTACTGCGAATACCCGTAGGGACCGGTCCGGCGGATCAGGCCGTGGACAGCCGGCTACTCGGCCGCGGTCGAGTAGTCGGCGAGCGAGACACAGCCCGTGTTGGCCAGCGGGATCCCGTCCAGGTACGCGGCGGGCAGGTCGAACGCCTCGACCAGGTCCGTCATGTGCGGGGCCAGGTCGCGCAGCACGTCGTCCAGGAGCTGGGGCAGGGCACGTACCTGTTCGGCGGACAGATGGCCGTCGGCCAGCAGATCGCCGGTGTGCTCGCCGAGCTGCTGCAGCAGGAACAACCGGCAGAGCCGCTCCAGCAGTTCCCGGGTCCCGGCGCGCGTCGCCCGGGCGGCCGCGTCCAGGAAGGCGTCGGCCGCCTGCAGCCGGGCGTGCACCGAGACCATCTCCAGGGCGGCGGAGGAGGCACCGTTCCACCGCTCCACCGGATCGCCGGACGGACCCCTGCGCAGGGCCGCGCGCGCCCGGTCCTGCCAGCCGGCCTCGGCCCGGGCCAGCAGTCCGCGCAGATGCCGGGGGTCCGTCAACCGCTCGACACCGCCGGGGGGTTCGGGGGCCTCCCGGGACGGCTGGTGCTCGAAGAGCATCTCGGCGGCCGCCTTCACCCAGATCACCAGGTTGTCGCCCTCGGCGGTGACCGTGCCCTCGACGTACTGCGGGAACTCGGACAGGCCGTTGGCGGCGAACAGGGCCTGCGCGCCACAGCGTTCCCGGCACTCGATGGTGATCTCCCGGGCCTGCCAGGTGATCCAGCTCTTGGCGACGGCGACCAGCCGCTCCGTCTCCGCCTGTCGCCCGGCGTCCGTATCGGCGTGCTGGACGGCCCAGCGGGCGAGCACAGAGCGGTGCAGGAAGGTCATGGCGTAGGCCGACGCGAGGCCCTTCAGCAGCCGTCCGTGATGCGAGCGATGGGCGTTGACCGGGATGCGCTCGCCCGCACGCGGACCGCTGACCATCCGGTGGTCGCCGTAGCGGACGGCTATGGCGAGCGCGGCCCGGGTGGCACCGACGGCGGCACCGCTCATGCACAGCTTCCCCATCGTGACCCGGCCGATGGACTGCAGGAACCGCTTGCGCCGGTTGCCGAGGCTGCTGTGGAGGCGGCCTTCGGTGTCCAGGCGGCCGTGTTCGGACTCCAGCAGGGCATCGCGCGGCAGCAGTACCCGGTCGAACCCGGTCAGGCAGTGGTCCACCGGTGCACCGGTGCGCAGGGGAAGCCGCCGGACCCGCACGCCCGGCCGCAGACCCCGCTCGTCGCTCAGCGGGGTGAGGAACAGGAACACGCCCTCGTCGCGGCCCTCGACGATCAGCCGGGCGGCCACCACGGCACTCTTGGGGCCGCCGGTCATGCTGGTGTTGGGCATGAACTTCTGGGCGCCGGCGTGCGGTGTGTTCAGCACGAACCCGCCGGTGACCGGGTCGAGTTCGGCGGTGGTCTCCAGCGCCGAGGCGTCGTTGCCGTGGTCCAGCTCGGTGCACAGGAACGTGCCGGTGCGCCGCAGGGACGTGAAGTCGGACAGATCCCGGCGTTCCGCACCCTCGTGGTCGAGCAGACTGCCGAGGAAGAGGTTGTAGTGGATGCTCGCCACCGTGCACAGGCCCCCGCCGCCGTCCACGATCGCCGCCCACTCGTGCAGTGCCGCCAGCAGCCCCGGATCGTCCGCCAGCCGCTCGGCTCCTCCGGCCGTGTCGTTCACCAGGCGCAGCCACTCGTACGAGAGCGCGGCGCGTTCGGCCGAGTCCAGTCCGGGACGGTGGCGGAACGTGTCCTTCGCAATCAGGTCGCGCCACATCCCATGGACGTGCTCCTGGTCGTCGCCGTCGAAGAGCAGCCGGGTCAGCTCGCCGGCGAGCGAGCCGGACAGGGGGCCGTCGAGCCCGGCACCCGGACCGCCGGTCCGGGCGTTGTCGGAACGAAGTGCCTCATTCGTGCCGTAATGCTCGATCTCCGGCAAAGAGGGGAGATGTACCTGGGGTGTCAGAAGGGTCATGGCCCTCTCCCGTAGTCGCAGATCCGGAAGGGTGCGGTGCGCAGAGTCAGAAGATACGGACCTCCCGGTTTGCTTATCAAGCCAAATTTCTGCCAACGGTGGCCGAACTGTGATGTGTTGGTGTCGCTTCACGGCTCCCGAGGTAAGCGGTGGGCTCAACTCCGGTCCTGCGTGGCGTACTTCTCTGCGCGCCCAGGTAGTGCGCGTACGTTGAGATACCGGGCGACAGGTTTTATTGTGGCGGTCAGCGACGGCTCGGGCGGTTCCGCGCACAAGGTGAGGAGGGGGGCATTCGCATGCTTGAAAGGCCATCTTCCCGGGTGGCAGGATACGTACCTGTCGGTTTCTTTTTGTGGCCGACCGGTCCGTGAAGCCAGTGCGGAGGATGTGCCGTGGCCCTGCAGGAACGAGCGATCAGGACGAGGCGCAACATCCTGGTGGCAGCCGCCGACGTGTTCGCCGACGTCGGCTACGAGGCGGCGACCATCTCGGAGATTCTTCAGCGGGCGAACGTCACCAAGGGCGCCCTCTACTTCCACTTCTCCTCCAAGGAGCAGCTCGCCCAGGCGGTGCTGACCGACCAGCTGAAGTCCGTGCCGGACTCGCCCCGGCGGGAGCTGGTGCTCCAGGAGGGGCTGGACGCCGGATTCCTCCTCGCTCATCTGCTCGGCTCGGGCGATCCCATGGTGCGCGGCAGCATCCGGCTCACCGTGGACCAGGGATCACCGCACGACGGGCTGGACCGGCGGGTGCCGATGGCCTCCTGGGTCGACTACAACGCCACTCTCCTCGAACGGGCGAAGGCGAACGGGGAACTGCTGCCCCAGGTCGACGTCGAGGCCGCGGCGAAGGCGTTCGTCGCCGCGTTCACCGGGGCACAGGTGCTGTCCAAGATAATGAACAACCATGCCGACCTCATGGAACGGGTGGTCGACCTCTACCGGCACCTGATGACGAGCATCGCGGTCCCCGCGGTGCTCGTGCGTCTGGACATGTCGCTGGACCGGGGCGAGCGCGTCTACGAAGAGGCCATGGAGCTGCGCCGGGAACCGCAGGAGGCTCCGGCCGCCGGCTGAACGGGCTCTCACCGCGAGCCACCGACGCCGGCACGGTCCGGGTGCGGGTGAGCGGACATCGCTGCCATGGGCACGTCGCAACGCAACAACGTGATGCTGGACCGACCCAGGGAGCACCCCCATGGAAAACACCGCCTGCCCGTACGCCTTGGACCTCACCGGCCAGGACCACACGGGGGAGGCCGCGATGCTGCGCGCCCAGGGCCCCGCGGTCCGAGTGGAGTTGCCGGGAGGAGTGCTCGCCTGGGCCGTCGTACAGCAGACGTACGTCGAGCGGCTGCTGACCGACCCGCGCGTCTCGCGCAGCGCCCGCCTGCACTGGCCGCCGTTCATCGAGGGGAAGATAACCGAGGAGTGGCCGCTCTACCCGTGGGTGGCGAACGAGAACATGCTGTTCGCCTACGGGGAGCACCACACCAGGCTGCGCCGGCTGGTGGCCGGGGCGTTCACCGCGCGCCGCTCCGAGGCCCTGCGCCCCCGGGTGCAGGAGCTGTCGGCCGAACTGCTCGGCGCACTGGCCGCGCTCCCGGCCGGTACTCCGGTCGACCTGCGCACCTCGTACGCGGAGGTGCTGCCCCTGCGGGTGATCTGCGAGTTGTTCGGTGTGCCGCAGGGCACCGAAACGGATGCCCTGTCCGCGGCGTTGAGCACGGTCTTCAGCTCCACCGTCACCGGCCGGGAGATGGAGGCCGCGCGGCTGGAGGCCTTCGGGCGGCTCGCCGCACTCGTGAAGGCCAAGCGGGAGCGGCCGGGTGACGACCTCACCAGCTCGCTGATCGCGGCCCGGGACCACGGGGACCGTCTCACCGAGGACGAACTGCTGGGCTCCCTCTTCATGTTCATCGCCGCCGGGCAGGACACCACCGCCACCCTCATCACCAACGCCGCCGGCGCTCTGCTGACCCACCCCGAGCAGCTGGCACATCTGCGCGCGGGCCGGGCGACCTGGGCGGACGTGGTCGCCGAGACCATGCGGGTGCACACACCGGGGGCGTACGCGCCGATGCGGTTCGCGGTCGAGGACATCGACCTCGACGGGGTACGGATCGGCAAGGGCGACTGCATCCTCGTCAACTTCGCTGCGGGCGGCCACGAGACGGACCGGCACGGGCCGGACGCGGGCCGTTTCGATCTGCTGCGCGGCAGCGACCGCGACATCCTCGGTTTCGGCCACGGACCGCACCGCTGCCTCGGCGCACCGCTCGGCGAGATCGAGGCCGCCTCGGCACTCTCCCGGCTCTTCGACCTGTTCCCCGACGTGCAACTTGCCTGCACTCCCGAAGAGTTGGCCCCGCTGCCCACCTTCATGCTGAACGGATTCCGCTCGCTGCCCGTGGTGCTGCGTCCGTCGGCGTCCTGAGCGCGGGCGGGACACCCACCGGAAGTCCGCCGCCCCGCCGTGGGCGGTGGACTTCCGTGTGGGGGGACGGACTTCCGTGTGCGGCGACGGGCGCACCGCGGTGACGGCTGTTCACAACCCCTTCTCATCTCGGACAGACAAACCAGATACGCGGTTTGATCGACGAGCCGGGGTGCCGCCAGCCTTTCGGGCGGGGGAGTTTGCGCAGGCCCCGGTGTTTTCACCCTGGCACCCCGTCAGGTCTTGCCGCGCCGCATCCTCATAAACATACTGAACGTGCGGTTAGACAGGGCCGAGTGGTGGGTTCGTTCCGCGCAGGTCCAGGAGGAGGGCGTCATGGTCAAGCAGGTACGGGCGGCTCGCACACGGCAGGCCCTCGTCCGCGCGGCGGCGGAGGCCTTCGCCCACGACGGATACGCTCGCGCGTCCCTGCCTGCGATCAGCAGACGGGCCGGGGTGAGCGCCGGCGCTCTGCACTTCCACTTCCCGAGCAAGGACGCACTCGCCGGTGAGATCGAGAGTGCGGCGGCGTCCATGGTGGAGGAGTTGACCGCGCACTGCCGGTCCACCGGCGGCAGCGCGCTCGGAGCGCTGGTGGCCGCGATCCGCCGGCTGGTGGTCGCGTTCGCGGCCGACCCGGTGATGCGGGCCGGGTTCGCGCTGAGCGGTGACTCCGCGCGGGACGGCGGGACCGCGGTGCTGGACGTGTGGCACGGCTGGGTGCGCGACGTGGTCGGCCGGGCGCAGGAGACCGGGGAGCTGACGGACGACGTCTCGCCCGAGAGCGTGGCCGGGGCCGTCGTGGCCGCCACGGTCGGTTTCGAGGTCCTCGGCGGCCGGGACCAGGACTGGCTGACGACGGAGGGCATGGTGGAGTTCTGGGCCTGTCTGCTGCCCCGGCTCGCCGCCGTGCCCGGCCCCCCGGACCTCGCCCGGGTGCTGGAGGCCGAGGCGACGGGCGACCGGGGCGCCGAGAACAGCATGGCCGGTCTGTAGCGCACGGCGCCCCGCCGGCGGAGCGGGCGACCTCGCTGTGCGCGGTTTCCGCCCGCGTGACGCGTGCCATGTCCGAGTCCCGGAACGAGGCCCGTCGACGCCCCGACTCCAGCGCTACGGTTCCGGTCCGGTGACGCCGTACGACGTGATCTGGAGCCTCCGGTCTGAAGGGTCTGATCATCGACCTGCGGATCAACGGCGGCGGCTCCGACACCCCTCGGCATCCGCATCGCCGAGCGCCTGACCGACACCCCCTGCCTCGCCTACGCCAAGCGAGCCCGCAACCATCCGGCCGACCCGACCCGGCACACCCGTCCCGAGCCCGTTCCCGTCGTCCCGGCCGACGCGCCCCGCTACCCGGGCCCCGTCGCCGTCCTCACCGGCGGGTCGACGGTGAGTGCGGGCGAGACCTTCACCCGGGCACTCATGAACCGGCCCGGCCGGACGGTGCGCATCGGGCAGCCCACCCAGGGCGTCTTCTCGGACGTCATGCTGCGCAACCTCCCCGACGGCATGCTCTTCGGCCCGCCGAACGAGGAGTACCTGGCCCGGGGCGGCCGCACCTTCGACGGTACGGGGATCCCGCCGCAGGTGGTCGAACCGGTCCTCACGAACAAGGAGTTCGCCAAGGGCCGCGACTCGGCGTCCGACCGGGCGGTGCACACGCTCCCGGCCGGATGAGCCGTGCACCGCACGTCGGAGCGTCAAGGTGCCTCTGTTAGGCTCCCCTTGCCTCCCGCGGGGGAAGTCCGGTGAGAGTCCGGCGCTGACCCGCAACGGTGTGCGCGAGAACCGGTGGCCCCTCGCGCGAGCCCGATCGCCCGGGGGTGGCGCGACCCGTTGACTGCTCGCCGTGGACTGCGAGAGGGGACCCGCGGCCGGCACGGCCGTACGGGCTGTCTCCTGCCGTGACGTCCACCAGGCGGCCCGAAGGCGAAGGACCGCCCCCGACCGTGCTTCCACGTGCCGCCCCCAGCCGGACACCCCTGGTGCCCGTGGTCCTCGGGCTGAGCCTCCTGCTCCTGGTCTCGCTCGTGAGCGGTGTGGCACTCGGCGCTGCCGGGATCGGCCGGGCTGACCTCCTCCGGTTCCTGTGGGCGGGGCTGACCGGCGGGACCGTGCACGCGGACGACGGCGCGGCCTACACCATCGTGTGGGAGATCCGGCTGCCCCGCGTCGTGCTCGGCGCCGTCGTCGGAGCCGGGCTCGCGGCCGTCGGTGTGGCCGTGCAGGCCATGGTCCGCAACGCGCTGGCCGATCCGTTCGTGCTGGGCATCTCCTCCGGTGCCGCGGTGGGCGCCAACGCGGTGATTCTGCTGGGGGCCTTCGCCGCACTCGGTGTGTGGGCGCTGTCGGTGGCGGCTTTCGCCTCCGCGCTCGCGGCGATGGCGCTGGTCTACGCCGTCGCCCGCTCGCCCCGCGGCCTGACCCCGCTGCGGCTGGTCCTGACCGGCACGGCTCTGGCGTACGGCTTCGAGGCGATCACCACCGTGATGGTGTTCGGCGCGTCCCGGGGCGAGGCGGCCCGCTCGGCGATGATGTGGCTGCTGGGCAGCCTGGGCGGCGCCACCTGGGCGCAGCTGCCGCTCGCCGCGGTGACCGTCGCGGCCGGGTGGGTGTGGCTGCGGCTGCGGGCCGCGCCGCTCAACGCGCTCGCCATGGGGGACGAGACCGCCGCGGCGCTCGGCGTCCCACCGGCCCGGCTGCGCCGGGAGTTGTTCCTCGTGACCGCCGCCGTGACCGGGACCGTGGTCGCGGTCAGCGGGGCCATCGGCTTCGTCGGGCTGATGGTGCCGCACGTCGTACGGATGCTGGTCGGCGCCGACCACCGCCGGGTGCTGGCCGTGGCGCCGCTCGCCGGGGCCGTGCTGCTGGTGTGGGCGGACGTGCTGTCCCGGCTCCTGCTCGCGCCCGCCGAACTGCCCGTGGGAGTGATCACCGCGGTAGTCGGAGTCCCGGCCTTCCTGCTGCTCATGCGGCGCGGCGGCCCTGCGTTCGGAGGCCGTTGACGATGAGGCTCGACATCGAGGACGTGACCGTCGAGACCGCCGGGACCCGGCTGGTCGAGGACATCCGGCTCACCGTGGACAGCGGGGCGTTCGTCGGGCTCGTCGGCCCCAACGGCAGCGGCAAGTCGACGCTCCTGCGTTGCGTGTACCGCGCGCTGCGACCGGCCCAGGGCGTCGTCCGGCTCGACGGGGACGACGTGCACGCCATGGATCCGCGGGCCGCCGCGCGGTCGGTGGCCGCGCTTCCGCAGGAGGCGACGGCCGAGTTCGACTTCACCGTCGCCGAGGTCGTGGCGATGGGCCGGCTGCCGCACACGGGCCGTACGGCGGCGCGGGACCGTGCCGTCTGCGCGGACGCCCTGTCCCGCACGGGCGTCGCCCATCTCGCCGACCGTGGGTTCCTCTCCCTGTCCGGAGGTGAGAAGCAGCGGGTCCTGATCGCCCGCGCGCTCGCCCAGCAACCAAGAGTGCTCGTGCTGGACGAACCCACCAACCACCTCGACATCGCTCACCAGTTGGACGTGCTGTCCCTGGTCCGCGCCGGCGGCCTCACGGTGCTCGCGGCCCTGCACGACCTCAACCTGGCCGCGGCTCACTGCGACCGGCTGTACGTGATCGACGGCGGCCGGATCGTCGCCTCCGGACCCCCGGGCGACGTGCTCCGCCCCGCCCTTCTGGCAGAGGTCTTCGGGGTGCGCGCCCATCCGGTACGGCACCCCGAGACCGGTGCCGTCCAGCTCCTGTTCGACCTCCTCCCCCAAGGACACCCATGCGCAGGTTCATCCCGGCCGCCCTCTGTCTCGCCGTGACCGTCACCGTGACCGGCTGCGGTGCCACGGTCGAACGGTCCGCCGACGCGCAGAAGACCTCCGCGGTCACCCTCACCAACTGCGGCCGCGAGGTGACGTACGACAAGGTCCCCGAGCGCGTGGTCACCAACGACGTCGGCATCACCGAGCTGATGTTCGCCCTCGGACTGGAGGACCGCATGGCGGGATTCGCCATGCCCGACGACAAGGGCGACCTGACCGACGTCCCGTGGAAGGACGGCTACGAGAAGGTGACGTGGCTGTCCAAGGACCAGCTCACCAAGGAGAACGTCCTCGACGCCCGTGCCGACCTCGTCTTCGCCGGCTGGAACTACGGCTTCCGCGAGGATGCCGGCTTCACCCCGGACGCCCTGAAGAAGCTCGGCATCCCCTCGTACACCCTCACGGAGTCCTGCCGCAACGGCCGGACCAAGGGCGCGCGCGGCATCATGCCGCCGCTCGACGCCCTCTACACGGACCTCACCAACCTGGGCAGGCTGTTCGGCGTGGAGAAGCGGGCGGCCGAGCTGGTCGCGGGCTTCGAACAGCGGATCGCAGCCGTCGACGCGAAGGCACCGAAGGGCGCGGACCGCCCCACGGTCTTCCTCTACGACAGCGGCCAGGACCAGCCCTTCACCTCCGGCCGCTACGCCGCCCCGGACGAGATCATCGACCGCGCCGGTGGCGTCAACGTCATGCACGACGTCGCCGACTCCTGGACCACCGTCGGCTGGGAGAGCGTCGTCGAGCGGAACCCGGACGTCATCGTGGTCTGCGACTACGGTGACGTCAGTGCCGAGCGGAAGCGAAGGTTCCTGCTGTCGTACGCGCCCCTGCGGAACGTCTCAGCGGTCAAGCACCGGCAGATCTTCGTCCTGGACTACGCCGACCTGGTCGAGAGCCCCCGCAACCCGTCGGCCGTCGCCCGGCTCGGCTCGTACCTGCGGACCGTGTCCCCTGGGTAGGGATATCCACCGGCCGAAAATTCCACCGGCGTAGGGGCGCCGAACGGACGGGAACGGTCGCCACGTCACCGCCGAAGGTGACGTGGGAGCGCCCCGACGTGCGGTTCACGCTCACGTGACCGGTATCCCCGACGCGCCTCCGGGCCGGGCCGCGGCGGCCAGGCTCGGCTGCAGGCGGCGGGCCGCGTGGAGATGGTCGGCGGTCCAGATGATGCGTACGGCCGTGTCGGAGGCCCGCCCGTCCTCCTCGCGCAGATCGCGGCGGACCGAGTCGACCAGGCTCGCCTCGGCGGTGGGGTTGCGCGGCAGCGGGTCCCGGACGGCGGAGTGACCGGCCAGGCTCATGGCCAGATCCCGGTACCAGCCGCTCACCTGGCCCGCGGTGCCGAGCAGCACCAGGCTTGCCGCGGCGCGGTCCGTGCCCGCGTGCCGCTCGCTCGCGCGCTGCCACAGCCCGAGCACCGCGTCCGCCGCGAGCCGCAGGCCGACGATCCCGGTGACCAGGGTGGTCAGGTCCGCCAAGGAGACGGGCTTCGCACCGCGCTCGGCCAGGAAGCTGCGGAAGGCGTCGTCGAGTCGCCGTGCGGCGGCCGCCGCCTCGCGCCCCTCCTCCAGCGGTGGGTCAACCGAGGCGGGCCGGGCACTGCAGCGGCCCACGGCGTACCGCACGGCACCGGCCAGATAGCGGGCGCTTCCGGAGTACGCCTCGGCCAGTGCCCGGTCCACGGCGGCCGCGGCGCCGCGTGGCCAGAAGAACAGACCCACGAGCACACTGACGGCACAGCCGATCCCGATGTCCTGGATCCGCAGCAGCACGATGTGCCAGTCCGGGTTCTGGCCGATGTTGAAGAGGATCACCAGCGTGATGGTGAAGGCCGCCTGGCCGGCGGCGAACGACACGGCGGCCGGTGCGATGCCCGCGATCAGCACGGCCACCGGCAACAGGAACCACAGCACGGTGCCATGGTGGCCGATGAGCTGCAGCAGCCCGGCGCCGAGGACGGATCCGACGAGGGTGCCGCGGATCGCGCGGATCGCGTTCTGCCCGGTGCTCAGGGCGTTCGAGCGCAGCACCGACAGCGTGCCGAGGAGCACCCAGAAGGAATGCTGAACGCCGGTCAGCTGCGCCAGGGTGACCGCGATGCCCAGGCCGACCGCGCCCCGGAGACTGTTGTGCAGCCACACCGAGTTCGGCCGCAGGTGGGCGAGGGCCCGCTCGCGCGCCGAGGCCAGCGGCCGGGCCGCGCCACCGGGTTCGAGGCCGAGCAGTTGCTCCGGCCAGCTGCGCCGTTCCGCCGCTGCCGCCAGATCCACGTTGGCCGCGATCTGGAGGGTGGCGAAGCCCAGTTCCTGGGCACGGAAGGACAGGTCCAGGGTTTCGAGGAAGGCACGGACCTCCGGCTCCGTACTCGGACCGGGCAGGTGCACCGGCAGCAGGGCGGTGGCGCTGTGTTCCATGCGGTCCATGGCCGTCTGCAGCCGCGCCGTCTCCGTGCGCAGCGCCTCGGGGGAGTTGTTCGGAACGTCCAGCAGGTCGGCGGTCCGCTCCAGCACGTCGGCGGCCGCCTGCCGCACTGCCCGGGCCTCGGGATCGCAGACCGGGTGGCCGTCCGGCGGCGGAGCACCGTCGGCCACGATCGTGCTGAGCCACGTCAGCTCGTCGACCAGCCGGACGAGGGCGCGCGAACCGGCGGACAGCCCGGTGGGCCGGTAGGGCGTCTCCCCGAAGGCGCTGCGCAGGTCGGCCGCGGCGAGCGCGGTCTCGTCGGCGTTCTTCCTGCAGACGCGGGTGCTCGGAGCGTCGGCATCGTTCGCCATCCGGGAGGCGTCGGTGCGCAGCTGTTCCGCCGCCGCGCGGCAGACCCGGGCGGCGGGCGCGCTCAGCGGGTCGGCGGTGGGACGCGGCCACAGCAGCGAGACGGCCAGCAGGGCGACGCCGGAGGCGAGCCCCGCGCCGGCGAGCCGCTCCGGCAGCTGGGACAGCGGGGCGGGCGTGGTCACCGGGAGCACGAAGGCGAGGAGCAGCGCGGTCGACGTCCCGGCGAGCACCGAGCTGACGACCCCGGAGAACAGCACCACGAAACCGACCACGACCGTGGCGGCGACCGCGACCCAGCGCTCGCGGGCCACGAGGGTGCCGAGACAGATGAGCAGCAGCCAGGCCGCGGCGAGGCCCACATGGGCGCGCAGCCGCTGCACCATCGGTCCGGTGAACTCGACCAGCAGCAGCATGGAGAACGTGGCGAACGCCGCGAAGGTCGCCATCGCCGCCGAGTGGAACACCTGGCTGCACAGGGCGAACAACGCCGGCATCACCACCGCGGTCCGGGCAGCCTTGCGGGTGGCTGCCAGCTCCGGGTCGTGCGCCCGCAGCCATGCCGGGACCTTTCCCAGCAGCTTGAAGCCGGGTGCTGCCTGCATCCGCCGCGACCTTCCGTCCGGGAGTGCCCGCGCGTTGCGCCGATGCACCGAGTATCCGTCGCGACCTCCCGGCACGAGCGGTCGACCGCCGTCAGGCGTGGCGGACAGGGCGGTGGCGCCGCTGCCGACAGACTTGACGGCGTACCGCATTCCGGCGCCCGCGAAGGGAACCCGTTTGCCGATGCACATCGATCTGACATGACGCACCGCCCTGGTCACCGGCTCGACGCAGGGCATCGGTGCGGCCATCGCGGGCGGTCTCGCCCGGGCCGGTGCCCGTGTCGCGGTCAACGGGCGCAACGAGCAGCGCGTGGCCGAGATCATCGCCGCGCCGGCGAGGGAGGTACCCGGAGCCGCACTGGTGCCGGTGGCCGCCGACCTGGCCGGCGCGGACGGAGCCGAGCAGGTGGCGCAGGCGCTGCCGCAGGTGGACATCCTCGTCAACAACCTCGGCATCTTCGGCGCCGCGGACCCGTTGGAGATCACCGACGCGGAGTGGCGGCGCCACTTCGAGGTCAACGTGCTGGCCGCCGTGCGGCTCACCCGGCTGTATCTGCCGGGCATGACCGAACGCGGCTTGGGCGCATCCAGTACGTCGCCAGCGACTCAGCGGTCGCCATTCCCGCGGAGATGATCCACTACGGGATGTCGAAGACCGCGCTGCTCGCGGTGAGCCGTGGCTTCGCCAAGAAGGCGGCAGGCACCGGAGTGACGGTGAACACAGTCATCGCGGGGCCCACCCACACCGGCGGGGTCGAGGACTTCGTGTACGAACTCGTCGACCGGGACCTGCCCTGGGACAAGGCCCAGCGGACCTTCATGCGCGCACACCGCCCGCAGTCCCTGCTGCAGCGTCTGATCGAACCGGAGGAGATCGCCCACATGGCTGTCTATCTCAGCTCCGAGCGGGCATCGGCCACGACAGGGGGGCCCTGCGCGTCGACGGTGGGTACGTCGACTCGATCCTGCCCTGACCGTTTCCCCGCTACCGGGCGACCGGCAGGGTCCTCGGCCCGCGGATGAGCCCTTCGCGCTGGAACTCGACCTCGGCGGCGGGAACGGCGAGCCGGAGCCCGGGGAAGCGGTCGAGCACGGTGCCGATCATGACCTCGGCCTCCATACGGGCCATCAGGGCCGCCAGGCAGAAGTGGGGGCCGTGCCCGAAGGCCAGGTGCCAGCGCGGAGCCCGGGATGAGCGGCCACCCGTCAGCAGGTCCCGTGTTCCGGGCCGGTGGAGCCGGGGGAGTCCCGTACCCGGGTCGCGCCGTCTGCTCGGGTTCGCGCGCCGAGTCCGCCACGCCCGCCGTGCCCGGACGATCGGAGCGGCCTGCCGTCCTCGGCCACGCTGCGTCCCTCCTGTGGACCTCTCGGCAGGGTGCCGCAGGCGCCGATTGCCCGCACGCCGGGGACTCCTGATGGTTCTCCGGCACCCGGGCAGGAAGCAGCATGTGCGGCGGCTCCATTGCGGACTCCACCGGAGTATGGATCTGCCCCATGGCCGAGCCGGCGTGGGACGCCAACCATGTGCGTCATGCGCCCCAGTCGACGAACCACCCTCCTGTCCGCCGCCCTGCTCGCGGCGTCGGCGGTCACACCCTCGGTGGCGGCCCGAGCCGACGACGGCTCGGCCGGCCGGCGCCGGATCAGGGTTCCCGGTGCCGAACGGCAGCAGATCTCCCGCCACGACGACCTGACGACCAGCGCCCTCACCGGCACCCCCTACACCGATGCGGCGGACTGGGCCGGACTCGCGGCCAAGGGCACCCACAACCCCTCCGGCGTGCCCGGCCTGCAGATCGACGGCTGCTTCCCCGGTTCCTCGCACCTCAACACCACGCACGGGTGGAACCACGACGCACAGTTCGTCATCCGGCTGCCCGAGCACTGGAACGGCAAGCTGGTGGTCACCGGCGCCCCCGGCGTCCGCAAGCAGTACTCGATGGACACCCTCGTCTCCGACTGGGTGCTCGCCCAGGGCTATGCGTTCGCCGCCACCGACAAGGGAAACTGCGGCCCGGACTTCTACACCGACGGCAGACGTCCCGGCGACGCCCTCGCCGAATGGAACCGGCGCACCACCCAGCTGACCAGGGCCGCCAAGGCCGTGGTGGAACAGCGGTACGGACACGCCCCGCGCCGCACGTACATGACGGGGATCTCCAACAGCGGCTACCTCACCCGCTGGCAGCTGGAGCACCACCCGGAGCTGTACGACGGCGGCGTCGACTGGGAGGGCCCACTGTGGCGCCCCGACGGCCCGAACCTGCTCACCTTCCTGCCCACCGCCGTCGCCCGCCAACTGGGGCGGGCCGGTGACGAGGACATGTACGCCGCCGGCTTCGCCCGCGGGTCGGAGTTTCTGTGGCCGTACCACGAGATGGCGTACTGGGGCCTGACCCAGAAGATCTACCGAGCCGAGTTCGATCCCGGCTACGACCCCGCCTGTCCCGGCCCCTCGGCCGGTACGACCCCCGAGGAGATCTTCGCCCCCTGCCCCTCCGACGCCACGTACGACTACGCCCGACGGCCCCGCCCGGTCCACGACGCCGTCGCCCGGATCTCGCTCACCGGCCGCATCGGCCGACCGATGATCACCCTGCACGGAACCCTGGACGCGCTGCTGCCCATCGCCGTCCAGTCCGACGTCTACGCGCGGATGGTCGCCGGGCAGGGCCGGTCCAGGCTGCACCGGTACTACCGGATCGAGGGCGGCACCCACGTCGACAGCCTCTACGACACCTTCCCGGACCGGCTGCGGCCGATCCTGCCCTGCTACCGCGCCGCCTTCACGGCGCTGACGGCCTGGGTGGAGCGCCGCGAGGAACCCCCGGAGAGCGGCACCGTCGCCCGGCCGCCCTCCGGTGATCTGGTCAACACGGGTTCCCTGAGCTGACGCACGGCCGGGGCCGCCGCCCCCGGGTCAGAGCCGCTCGGCCGTCGCGCGCGCCAGGGCCTCCCCGGCTGTCTCGAGTGCCTCGGCGCGGTCCTCGGGGACGAGACCGATCCGGGTGCGCCGGTCCAGGAGGTCTGCCGCGTCGAGGGCCCCCTCGTGCCGGGCGGCCCAGACGAGTTCGGCCCGGGTGACCGGGTGTCCCGGCAGGACCGGTTCGGCCAGGGCCGGATCCCGCTCCGCCAGAGCGTGGACGGCCGGGGCCTCGGTGCCGTAGCGGCGGACCAGCCGCAGCGGTGCGGGCAGGTCACGCAGCCGGTCGGGTGCGGCGGCGCCGACCAGGGGCAGGGCAGCGGTGGGGGAGGGGCGCGAGGGCAGGCCACGGGCCTCGACGGCGGCGTCCACGGCGTCCTGCGCCATCCGCCGGTAGGTGGTGAGCTTGCCGCCGACGATGGTGGTCACGCCGGCGGGCGAGGTCAGTACGGCGTGCCGCCGCGAGATGTCGGAGGTACGGGCCGGTGCGTTGTCCTGGCCCTCGTGCCCGCCGGTGTCCAGCAAGGGGCGAAGCCCGGCGAAGGCGCCCACGACCTCGTCCCGGCGGACCGGCGCATCCAGTACGGATCCGAGCACGTCCAGCAGGAAACCGATGTCGGTCTCGGGTACTTCCGGTACATCGGGGATCGCGCCGCCGACCGGCTCGTCGGTGAGCCCGACGTAGACCCGGCCGTCCCCTTGGGGCAGCACCAGCACAAAACGGTTGGTCTCGCCGGGGATCGGTATGTGCAGTCCGGCCGGCAGCGCGCCGAGGCGCTCCGAACGCAGGACCAGGTGGGTGCCGCGGGAGGGCCGGATCCGGATGCCTTCGACGAGGTCGCCGGCCCACACCCCGGCGGCATTGATCACGGCGCGGGCGCGGATCTCGCCCTCCTCGCCGGTGAGTTCGTCGCGGACGCGGACGCCGGTCCCGGTCGTCTCCAGCACCCGGACCCGCGTCAGCACCCGGGCGCCGTGCGCCGCGGCGGTCCGCGCCAGCGCGGTCACCAGGCGGGCGTCGTCGGTGACCCGGCCGTCCCAGGACAGCAGCCCGCCGCGCAGCCCGGCCGTCCGCACCGACGGCGCCAGGTGCCGGGCCTCCGTCGCGGACAGCCGGCGCGGGGCGGGCAGGACCTGCCGCGGGGTCCGGGCGGCCAGCCGCAGCATGTCGCCGGCCCGGAACCCGGCCCAGGCCAGCGAGGCCTGCGCCCGTGACACCAGCGGGGTCAGCGGGAGCACGAACGGCTGGGCGGCCACCAGGTGCGGGGCGGTGCGGGTCATGAGGACCCCGCGTTCGACCGCGCTCTCGTGGGCGACGTCGAACTGCGCGGAGGCCAGATAGCGCAGCCCGCCGTGGATGAGCTTGGAACTCCAGCGGGAGGTACCGAAGGCCAGGTCCTGGGCGTCGACCGCGACGACGTCCAGCCCGCGGGCGGCGGCGTCCAGGGCGGCTCCGGCCCCCGTGGCGCCGAGCCCGACGACCAGGACGTCGGCCACCCGGCCGTCCGTCGCCTCGGCCAGTTCCCGGGTGCGGCGGCCCGCGTGGAGGGACGAGCCTCGTACGGCCTCGGTGTGGCTCATGGCGTCAGGGTCCTCTCCAGAAGGGTGCGCAGCTCGCCCAGCAGGGCGGCGGAGTCGAGGTCGGGATCGTCCTCGTCGGTCATCGTGCGCAGGGACAGGGCGAAGGACTGCACGATCAGCAGCAGGCCCCGGGCCTGCCGCTCGGTGTGCGCCATGCGCACCGAGCCGTCCGCGTGGCCTTCCTGCAGCGCGTCGGTCAGCAGGGCCAGCAGCGCCTCCTGGCTCGCACCGCGCCGGTCGAGCACGTAGGGGAGCAGCAGTTCGGGGTCGACGTCGACGATCTTGCGGAAGAGGGGGTGGGCGCGGAAGGCCTCCACCCCCGCCACCAGACCCGTCACGATCCGGGTGCGGGTGTCCGTGCCGGGCGCGGCCTCCGGTATCGCACGGGTGGCCACGTCGATCCACTCACGGGTCATCAGATCGCCCACCAGCGTCCGCAGGTCGGGCCAGCGCCGGTACAGCGTCATCCGGGAGACACCGGCGCGACGGGCCACGTCGGCGAGCGTGGTGCGACGGACCCCGACGGCCAGCACACAGTCGCGCACCGCGTCGAGCACATGATCATTGTCCGAACCGTTGTGACGAATAGGCGTCATGTGTCACAGTGTAACGCCCCGGGGGCCGGGCGGAGACGCCGCCGCGCGAACCGAGCACACCGACCTGTGAGGACGACCCTTCGATGGACATGCTGTGGAACGGCTGGGGCGACCCGGCCAAGGCGGCGCCGCTGCCCGAAGCGGTGACCGGACTGCTGCGCGAACTGCTCGGCGTCAAACCGCACACCACGCCTGCGCTGGCCCTGGAGGACATCGACCCGCCCGCGACCACGGCCGACCAGGCGGCGCTGAAGGCACTGGCCGAGGCCGTCGGCGGCGAGAGCCACGTCCGTACGGACGCGGAGAGCCGCATCCGGCACACCCGTGGCAAGTCCACCCCCGACCTGCTGCGCCTGCGCGCCGGTGACCTCTCCGACGTCCCGCAGGCCGTGGTCCTGCCTGCCTCCCACGACGAAGTCCTCGCCGTACTGCGGGCCTGTGCCGCGCACGGTCTGGCCGTCGTGCCCTTCGGCGGCGGCACCTCCGTGGTGGGCGGACTCGCCCCCGAGCGGGGCGCCTTCGTCGCCCTGGACCTGCGCCGCATGAACGGTCTGCTCGACCTGGACCCGGTCTCCCGCACCGCCGTGCTCCAGCCCGGCCTGCGCGCCCCCGAGGCCGAAGCCCTGCTCGCCGAGCACGGCTTCACCCTCGGCCACTTCCCGCAGTCCTTCGAGTGGGCCACCATCGGTGGCTTCGCCGCCGCACGCTCCAGCGGACAGGCCTCCGCCGGATACGGCCGCTTCGACGAGATGGTGCTCGGCCTCACCCTCGCCACCCCCGAGGGGACCATCGAGACGGGCCGCGCCCCCCGCTCCGCCGCCGGACCCGACCTGCGCCAGCTCATCCTCGGCTCCGAGGGCGCCTTCGGCGTCATCACCTCCGTCCTCGTACGGATCCGCCCGGTGCCCGAGGTGCGCGTCTACGAGGGCTGGCGGTTCGCTTCCTTCGAGGAGGGAGCCGCGGCACTGCGCCGGCTCGCCCAGGACGGCCCGCGTCCGACGGTGCTGCGTCTGTCCGACGAGACCGAGACGCTCATCGGCCTCGCCCAGCCCGACGCCATCGGCGCCGGCCTGGCGCAGAGCGACGCCGGATGCATGGCGATCACCGGTTACGAGGGCACGGCCGAGGACACCGCTCAGCGCCGCGCACAGGCGGCGGCCGTCCTGAAGGCCGCGGGCGGAACCCTGATCGGAGCCGAACCGGGCGAACGCTGGGCCCACGGCCGCTACTCCGCGCCCTATCTGCGCGACTCCCTGCTCGACGCGGGAGCCTTCGCCGAGACGCTGGAGACCGCCGCGTTCTGGTCCCGCATCCCCGATCTGTACGCCGCGGTCCGCACCGCCCTGACCGACACCCTCACCCAGGCCGGCACCCCGCCCCTGGTGATGTGCCACATCTCCCACGTGTACGAGAACGGCGCCTCGCTGTACTTCACCGTCGTCAGCGCCCAGGGCGAGGAGCCCGTCGCGCACTGGACGCCCGCCAAGCATGCCGCGAACGACGCCGTGATCGCCGCCGGGGGAACCATCACCCACCACCACGGGGTGGGCACCGACCACCGAGACTGGTATGTCAGGGAGGTCGGACCACTGGGCGTCGAGGCCCTGCGCGCCGTCAAGCGCCGCCTGGACCCCGAAGGACTCCTCAACCCTGGCGTCCTGCTGCCCACCGACTGATCCACCCACCCGCCCGGCCGTTCCGTTCCTACCGTCATCGCCCGGAGGCACACCCGATGCGACAGTTCACCGCCGTCGTCAACCCGACCGCGGGCGACTCGACCGGGGCGGCGTCGCTGCTCCACGTGGCCCGTCTGCTCCGCGAGGCCGGGGCCGAGCTGGAGACGGAGTACAGCCACAGCCTCGCGCACGCCCAGGACATCGCCCGGCAGGCCGGGGCACGCGGCCGGGTTGTCCTGGCGGTCGGCGGCGACGGCATGGCCGGCGGCGTCGGCGGAGCGCTCAGCGGCACGGGTGCCGTCCTCGGCCTGGTACCCGCCGGGCGCGGCAACGACTTCGCCCGGGCACTGGACCTGCCGAGCGAGCCCGCCGCGCTCGCCGACATCCTGCTCCACGCCGAGCCCAGGAGGGTCGACACCATCGAGGTGGAGTCGGCCGTCCACCGGCGCACCGTGGTGCTGGGCAGCGTCTATGCCGGAGTCGACGCGCTGGCCAACCGGCATGCGAACCAGGCCCGGCTGCTGCGCGGCGCCGCCTCCTACTACGCGGGCGGCCTGCGCGCCGTGACGACCTGGCGGCCGGCGGACTACCGGGTCACCGTCGACGGCGAGGAGCACACCCACCGCGGCTACACCGTCGTGGCCGCCAACTCCCCCTATTACGGCTCCGGCCGGCTCATCGCACCCGGCGCCCGGGTCGACGACGGGCTGCTCGACATCGTCATGATCCGCGAGGCGCCGCGCCGGCTGTTCTTCGCCCTGATGAACGAGCTGAAGACAGGCGGCCACATCCACCGGCCCGAGGTCCGCGTCCTGCGCGGCAAGGAGATCCGCATCGAGGCCTCCCGTCCCGTCCCCTACGGAGCCGACGGCGAGGTGGAGGCCACGCTGCCGGTGACGGTCCGGGTACGGCCCGCCGACCTGCCGGTGCTCTACCGGCCGGCCACCGGCGACGGAATCTGACCTGATCGCGTCGCGGGCCATGGACGCTCGGCGTTCGTGCGACAGGTCCGGACGCCCGGCGAAGGTGCCGCCCCGCGTGGAGCCGGTCGTCGCAGGACTCCTGCTCGGTGATGCGGCCCTTCTTGGGCCGTCAGGACCGGGCGAGGACGCAGAACTCGTGGCCCTCCGGGTCGGCCAGGCACTTCCACGGGACGTCGCCCTGGCCGACGTCGAGGTCGGTGGCGCCGAGGGCCCGCAGCCGGGCCACCTCCGCCTCCTGATCGTCTCCGGGGTCCGGCACCAGGTCGAGATGGACGCGGTCCGGCACGGTCTTCACGTCGGGCGTACGGAGGAACTCGAGGTAGGGGCCGACATTCTTGTCGGAGCGCAGCACCGCATGATCGTCGGCCACCTCGTGCAGGGTCCAGCCCAACGCCTCGTCCCAGAACCGGGCCATGGCCCGGGGATCCGCACAGTCGACCACCACCGCGGCGATCGGCCCGGTGTCCCGGTAGATCTCCCGAGGCTCCAGCACGCAGAACTCGTTGCCCTCCGGGTCGGCGAGGACCGTCCACGGCACCTCGCCCTGGCCCACGTGGGCGGGCGTCGCTCCGAGAGCCCGGAGGCGCGCGACCAACTCCACCTGATGGGCCGCAGAGGTGGTGGCGAGATCGAGGTGCACACGATTTTTTGTTGTCGTCTTGGGTTCCGGGACGGGAACGACGTCGACGCAGACGGCGACCGGGTCCGGCCAGACGAGGCCGCCGGCGGGTCCGACGTAGGTGGTCACGCCGGGGCTGTAAGCAGCCCAGCCGAGCGCCTCCGCCCAGAACCGGCCGACCGCCGAGCTGTCAAGAACCTTCATGTTCACCATGACAGGTCGCAGTGCCATGCCTGCGATCCTATGCGCGCTGCAAACGGCATCGCCAGGCACTGTCGCCACACAGACATCGAATTGGCTCACCAGCCCCAATGCTCGGCTCGACGCGCACACGGAGCGGCGGCCATGGACCTGCCGACCGGCCTGCGCGAACGACGCGGCACCACCCTCGTCCTGATCGGCTACGGCCTGAGGCTCGTAGCCGACGGCACGGACACCGTGACGGTGCTGGAGGCCGGCCGGGTGAGCCGGGCCGTACGGCCGACGTGCTGGCCGCGCAGGGCCATCCTCCACTCGTTCCCTGGTGGGCGCCGCCGCGCCGGCGGGCCCGACCAGAGCCGCGCATGACGAACACGATCAGGGTGTGCCGGCGAGGAAGGGGTGAAGCAGGGCCAGCAGGGCTTCGGGCCGGTCCAGAGGGATGATGTGGCCGCAGTCCTCCAGGATGTGCCCTTCCAGATGGTCGGCGTAGGGCCGCAGTTGGTATTCAAGGGCGCGGCCCACGGGACGGGCGCCGATCGCCATCGCGGGTACGGTCAGACGGGCCGACTCGACGGCCGCCCGGATCTGCCGGGCGCTCGATCGCAGCGCCCGGTACGGTCCGAACGCGCTGGCCAGTGCCCCGCTCCCGGCGTACGACCGGATGATCGAGCCGCGGAGGTCCTCTCGCACTTCTCGCCCCGGAGTCCCTCGGTCCAGGAACCAACCGATGTACGTCTCCTCATGGCCCACGAGCACGGACTCCGCCAGGCCTGGTTCGGCGTGGAATCCGAACCACCAGGGCGGGCCGTCCGCGAGGAATTCCTCAGCACCGGACAGGCGGCCCAGCAGCGACTCCATGACCACCAGCCGCCGCACGAGATCGGGCCTGCGCATGGCCATCAGGAATGCGGGCGGGGTGCCGACGTCGATGCCCACCACAGCCGCGGAGGTGACGCCGAGCGCTGTCAGCAGGCTTTCGGCGTCGGCCGCCAGTGTTCCCGCGTCGTACCCCTCCGCGGGCCGGCCGCTGTCACCGAAGCCACGCAGATCCGGGGCGATCACCCGGTAGTTTGCGGCCAGTTCGTCGATGACATGGCTCCAGATCCGCCAGGTGTGCGGGAAGCCGTGCAGCAGCAGGACGGTGGGGCCGTGCCCGGCCGACGCCACATTGAACTCCACCCCGTTGGCCGTGACCTGGCGCAACTCGACTCCGGGGTGACGGGGTCCGGTGGACAGGGGGATGCTCGTCGCGGTCATGCGCGCTCCCATAGGTAACCATTGGTGACAACACAACCGTAGGTAACTATTCTGAAGTGCCCAAGACCGCACTTTCCCCTCAGGTGGTGAGCCCCAGGTGACCCTCCAGGCCACAGCCGCGTCGGCCGGCGCACGCGGCGATCTGTTCGACCCCCGGTGCCCGACGCGCAGACTGCTCGACAGGATCGGCACCAAGTGGATGTCCATGGCTGTCAAGGTCCTTGCGGAGGCCTCCCCACAGGAGGTGCGCTTCGGCGAACTGCAACGCCGGATGCCGGGGGTCTCGCAGAAGATGCTGTCCGTGACCCTGCAGAACCTGACGCGGGACGGCTTGGTCACGCGCCGGGTGGAGCCGTCGGTGCCGCCGCGCGTGCACTACCGGCTGACCGAACTCGGCCTGTCGCTCGAGGCCGCGCTGGCCGTGGTCCGCGCCTGGGCCGAGGAGCACATGGCCGAGGTGGACCGTGCGAACGAACGGAACCGTCAGGACGAGGCGGGAGCCGGGGCGTCCCGCGCCGAGCAGGATCCGGACCAGGTGCGCGGGATCCTCCCGTCAAGATTCCGCTGAATCGGCCGGTCGTCTGGAAGCACCGCTCGAAGGAGGCGCCTTGCCGACGTGATCGTCCTGCGCACCGGTGGTGAAATCGTGGGCGTTGCGGGCAGTGGCTGCCTCGTATCCTGTGAACCTGTAGTGACGCCTGGTCGCGGCGATGAGGCACCGTTGCCCGGAGCCGGCCCGGTCCGCCGGAGCGGCCCTAGCCGCGCAGGAACGCGCGCACCTGCTCGGAGACGGTGTCGTCGGTGAGCAGGTCGTTGTGGGCCAGACAGCCCGCGGCGTGATTGTCGGCCCCGTCCAGGAGCACACTGCTGTCCGGGTTGACGATCTCGTCGCAGTTCGACCACCACGTGCCGTAGTGCACCTCGCCGGGCGTCTCGTCGCCCTGGGCCAGCTGGGTCTGCACATACGACCCGGGCGTCATGTCCCTGCATGCCTGGGACCACAGCGCGCAGGCCCAGGCGATGCCGGTCCCGTGGTTGGGGCCGCCCAGCGAAGCCCAGTGGTCCACACGCGCGGTGCCGTCGCCGTACTTGACGTACCAGCGTGTGACGAGACTGCCGAAGGAATGGGCGACGATGTCGACCTTCGGGGCACCGGTCTGTGCCCGGACCTGATCGACGTATGCGGCGAAGCGCCCGGAGAGGGTTTCGTTGACGGACTGACTGGTGTCGTAGCCCCAGGCGAACACGTCCCCTTCGCTGTAGCCGGAAGCGAGCAGATCGGCCCGGAGAGAGCCCCAGACGCCGGGATCCGCGTTGTAGCCGTGCACGAGGATGACCGGGGTGACCTCGCTTCCCGCGTCCTGTTCCCGCACGGCTGCCGAAACGGGTGGAGCCGAGCAGAGCAGCAGAGCGATCACGGACAAGAGCACACGCGCGCGGGCATGCAGGCGTACCACAGGACCTCCTGGCGGATCGTCAGCTGTCGTGGTGGCCACATGATGAGGGGCCGGGACGAAAATGAACATCCCTCACCTACTCATCCGCGGCGCGCGTGCGGCCGGCCGGGACAGTCAGTCCTCTCCGTGCTCTCCCCGCTCTCTGTCCCTGCCCTGCCCGTGTCGTTCACGAGGATGTCTGCCCGCGTCGCCGCCGCCGTGGTCCTCCTTCGGTGCGGAAGGCGCGGAGGACGAGGCGGGCGGCGACGGCAGATCGGCCTGAGGCGTCCTGCTGACTCCTGCCGGGCCGGCGGGCGCGGGAGTCGTGGGCGCGGGGGCGGGGGCGGGGGCGGACGGAGTGTCGTCGGGGGAGTTCAGGGTGGCACCGACGGCCGCCGCGGCCGCGAACAGCAGCACTCCCGCACCGCCCAGGACCGCCTTGGTGGCCCGGCCGCGGCGGCTTTTCGCACGGGACTGGGCGCGGGATCGTGCGGTGCGCGTGCTGCTGGCGCGGCGGGGAGGCGGCGGTGGCGGCGCGGCCGCCGGGGGAGGTGCGTCCGCAGACTGCTCCTCGTAGCTGTTCCCCGACAGCCAGGCGGCCGCCTGCTCGGCGGTCGGGCGGTGCGCGGGGTCCTTGGCCAGCAGGCCGAGGACGTAGTCGGCCAGCGGGCCCGGTATCCCGCTCCGCAGATGGGCCGGCGGGACGGGCGCGGCGTCGACGTGCTGCTGCACCACCGCGAGGCTGGTCGAGGCGCGGAACGGCGGTCGGCCGGTGAGGAGTTCGTACAGCACGCAGCCGAGCGAATAAACGTCTGAGGCCGGCTGGGCCGGGCGCCCGAGAGCCCGCTCGGGAGCCAGGTAGTCGGCGGTGCCGACGATCTTCCCGGTGGCCGTGAGGGTGCCGGCGGCTTCGTCGGCGAAGCGGGCGATGCCGAAGTCCGCGATCTTCACGGTGCGGCCGGTCGTCAGCATCACGTTGGCCGGCTTGATGTCCCGGTGGACCACGCCCTGGCCGTGCGCCGCGGACAGCCCCGCCGCCATCTGCGCGGCGACGGCCGCCGCCTCGTGCGGGGGCAGGGTGCCGCGCAGCGAGCGTTCCTGGGCCAGGGTCCAGCCGTCGATCAGCTCCATGACCAGGTAGAGCCGGCCGAGGTGGGAGCCGAAGTCGTACACGCCCACCACATGGGGGTGGTTGAGGCGGCCCGCCGTCTGGGCCTCCAGCCGGAAGCGCTCGATGTCCGCCGCCTCGTCCGTCCGCAGGAGCTTCACCGCCACCGCACGATCGAGGGTGCGGTCCGTGGCCCGCCACACCTCGCCCATCGCACCGCGCCCCAGCGGTTCGTCCAAGTGGTAGCGATCCGCCAGAAGCAGTCCCACCTGCGTCCCTTCACTCTTGACGACAAACCTGCACATTGACACTCAATTGGCAATTGCCAATTACTTGGGCGCAATTGCGGCGCCATAAGGACAAGATCATTCTACCGAAACGAGGAGATGGGGTCTCGATCGCCCGGGTGTCGGTCACCTGGTCACCTGGGTCGACCGGCGCCGAGGCCGCCGGCCTGACGCCTACACTGTGTGCGCGTACGTGCGGGGGCGGTGAAACGGGCGGGGACAGGAGAGGGCTGTGGCGCTGGACGGCGGTGGCTTCGAAGACCCGTCGGCCGAGGTGCTGACGGCGGCGGCCGCCGCCTTCGGGCTGCTCGCCTCCTCTGCCCGGCTGCATCTCATGTGGGCTCTGGCCCAGGGCGAGAGCGACGTCACGCACCTGGCCGACCGGGTGGGCGGCGCGTTGCCCATGGTCAGCCAGCACCTGGCCAAGCTCAAACTCGCCGGACTCGTGCGCTCCCGCCGTGAGGGCCGGCGGCAGGTCTACTACATCGACGACCCGGATGTCGTGACCGTCGTGCGAGTGATGGTCGGACAGCTGACCGCACGACGCTCGCAGCAGGCCCGCATCCCCGTACGGCAGCTGCGCGGGACCGGCGCCTGAGACCCACCGGGGCCTGGCCGCTCCGCGGGCGGGCCGTGCTCGCTCCCCCGTACCGGTCGATGACCGGCACGGTGCCCGCCGCGACGGCCTCGCGAGATCCCTCATGGAGCCCGTCGTGACGGCCCCATGAGATCCCTCACCTGTGAATTCCCACAGGATCTGCGCTGTTCGGGCCATCGGTTTGTTAGATTGCGCAACCACGCAACTCAGGCGGAGCCCGCACCCCGCGGCCTGCCCGTTCACCGCCGCGCATGCCCGGCCGCACACCCCGGCGGCCCGGCCTGCCGAGCCCGACCGTTCATGGGAGTGGGAGATGAGCGATCCCTTGGACGGCCCGGGTGGCCAGGCCACCCGCAGCCCCATGTCGCGGGTGCCCGCACAGCGCACGGCCGAGCCGGACGGAGCGCGTGCTCCCAGCGGCCGGGCCGCGTCCCGGGTTGCCTCCCGGTCCCACGGCGGCGCGCGGAACAGGCGCCGGGCCCGTCCCGCGGGGCGCGGCAAGCAAGTACTGAAGATCGCCGGGATATGCATGGCGCTCCTGGTACTGGGCACGGCCGGCGTCGGCTGGTGGTTCTACCAGCACCTGAACGGCAACATCCACAGCGTCTCGCTCGACGGCAAGGGCGGCACGGAGCAGGCCGACGCCTTCGGCCGCACCCCGATCAACATCCTGGTGATGGGCTCGGACGGCCGCACCAGCAAGACCGACTGCAAGCTCGGCGGCGGCTGCTCGCAGACCGGCGTGCAGACCGGCAGCAATGCCGACGTGCAGATGGTGGTCCACATATCGGCCGACCGCTCGAACGCCACCGTCATGAGCATCCCGCGCGACACCATGACCCGGGTTCCGGCCTGCAAGGACCGCGCGACCGGCCAGTCCACGTCCGGGTACTACGGGCAGATCAACAGCGCACTGCAGTACGGACCGGCCTGTCAGGTGGCCACCGTCCACCGGCTGACCGGCATCCCCATCGACCACTTCGTCAAGCTCGACTTCTCCGGCGTGGTCAAGATGTCCGACGCCGTCGGCGGCGTCCCGGTCTGCGTCAGCGACGACGTGTACGACACCTACTCGCACCTGAAGCTGTCCAAGGGCACCCACACCCTCAAAGGCGTCGCGGCCCTCCAGTTCGTGCGCTCCCGGCACGGCTTCGGCGACGGCAGCGACCTCGGCCGCACCATCTCCCAGCACATCTTCCTCGGCGCGATGATCCGCACTTTCAAGAGCGCGGGCACGCTCACCGACCCCAGCGCGGTCTACGACCTCGCGGACGCCGCCACCAAGTCGCTGACCGTGGACGACGGACTCGGCACGGTGAAGAAGCTCGTCGCGCTCGCCGCCGACGTGAACAAGGTCCCCACGAAGCGGATGACCTTCACCACCATGCAGACCGGCGCCGACCCGGACGACAGCAACCGCGTGGTGGTGGGCGCAGGCGCCAAGACGCTCTTCGCCACCATCGCGAACGACCAGTCGCTGACCACCGGCTCGGGCAAGAAGTCCGCCGCTGCCTCCGCGACGGCGAAGGCCACGGCCACCGCCTCGGTCGTGCCCGCATCCCGGATCGCCGTGACGGTGGAGAACGCCACCGGGATCACCGGCCGCGCGCTCGCCATCGCCACCGCTCTCACCGACAAGGGCTTCAGCTCCGGTACGACCACGGCCAACGCCCCGAGCCCCGCGACCACCACCACGCTCACATACGGCACCGGCCGGAAGGCCGAGGCCCGGACGGCCGCCAGGGCGCTGGGCCTGTCCGCCTCGCGGCTGAAGCAGGGCACCGGCACGGGCCTGACCCTGGTGGTCGGCAGTGACTGGCCGAGCGGTACCACCTACCCCGGCGGTACGTCGTCGCCCGCCGACAGGAAGGCCGCGGTTGCCAATGCCCACGCCTCCACCGCCGACCAGGCCAAGACCTGCGCCAAGGTCAGCCCCTACAAGACAGTCACCCTGAACGGTGTCCCCATGACACCGGCCCAGGCGTACGCGGCGGCGCGGAACAGGCCCGACTCCGACGACTGAGCCGGGGGCCCGGTGCGGTAACGATCGTTGTACAGTTGCGCAACGTAGCAATCATGTCGGCAGGTGCGACCCGCCCGGCGGGCACCGCTGTCCGGCGTCGAGAAGGGGTGGGCGGGATGCTTCGCAACGGGCTGGAGCCCTGGCATCTGCTGGTCGTGGCGATCGTCGTCATCGTGCTGTTCGGCTCGAAGAAGCTGCCCGACGCCGCTCGCGCGCTCGGCAAGTCGATGCGCATACTCAAGAGCGAGGCCAAGGCCATGAAGGAGGACGGCGCCCCACAGGCAGCCGCCCCCGCCGACGGTGCGCCCGAGCAGCCGGCCCCGAAGGTCATCCGGTCCACGCAGGGTGACGCGGCCGAGGCCCGTACGCCCTCCGAGGACACCGCCGCCCGCTGAACTACTGGGGCAGTTGCGCGCGCGAATGCGAGGACGACTGCTCAGGCCGGGGCAGCCGATCCGCGGAATCCCCGGAACCCGGAGACGGTCTCAACAGGTTCGACCTGAACGCGCGCAGCGTTCCTTCACCGCGACGGTGCGCCGCCACCTGCTCGCTCCGGCGGCGCCGAGGTGTCCGGCGGTGGTGTCCGGCGTTCTGGCTCGGGTCGCGGTCGACGGGCTGTTCGTCGAGCGGCAGGACGCCGGCCTCGCCCGTGCGTGGGCGTTCGCGGTCACGGCGCCCGCCTCCTGGCCGTTTCAGGCGCTGCCTGGGCCGCTCCTGTGGGTCGGAGTCCTCGTCGATGCCGTGTTCCAGGCCGCGGTGCTGGGCGCCGCGTATGGCAGGTTCTCCGGCCGCCTCCACCACCGCACCGGACCGAGCGGTGCGTGAGGAGGCGGCCGGAGACTCCCCGGCCGGAGGTTCTCTCGCCGCCGCCGGCTAGCGGGCGGTTCCGAAGTCCTGGGTCCAGTAGCTGTTCGGCTGTGCGAGCCCGACGCCTATCTCCTTGAACCCGCAGTTGAGGATGTTCGCCCGGTGGCCGGGGCTTGACATCCAGCCCGCCATGACCTTCTCGGCCGTGGAGTAGCCGTAGGCGACGTTCTCGCCGTAGCTGCTCCAGCGGTAGCCCGCGCTCGTGATGCGGTCTCCGGGGGAGGATCCGTCGGACCCGGTGTGCGACATGTTCTGGTGGGCTGCCATGTCCTTGCTGTGGGCCTGGGCCGCCTTCGTCAGGGTGGCATCCAGGGTCACGGCCGAGCAACCGACCTTGCTGCGCTCGGCGTTGACGAGCGCCACGATCTGAGCGGCGACCCCGGGCGGCGTCGCGGCGGGCTTCGGGGTGCTCGGCGCTGCCGGAGTCGGGGAGGCGGAGGCGGTTGCCCTGGGAGCGGCGTGCGTCGCGGTCGGCTTCGGCTGGGGCTTCGGTTCGGTGGTCTTCGGAGCGCTCGGCGCGCTCGGTGCGGCGGTCGGAGTCTTCACCGGCGCCGGAGTGGTCTTGCCGCTCGCGGCGCCCCTCCACTGGTGCTTTTGGTGGTTCTTCCAGTGATGACCGTGATGGGCGTGGTGCTGCCGGCCCGTGGCCGCAGGAGTCCGTCCGCCGGCGGCCTGGTTCTCTCCGTTGTCCGGCCAGTCGGCGCAGGCCATGGCGACTGAAGGCACGCCCACGGCACTCAAGACGACGGCGGCAATGACCGTCCGCCGGTAATGCTGCTTCTTGCGATGCTTCGCCATGCGTGACCTCACCGGTAGTCGCCGAGCGCCGTCTGTGTGCGGCCGGCTCTGCGGGACTCCGCTCCTGGACTGCGGAGACTTCCTGTGGGTCGTCATTGTTAGAAGGGCTTGATAGCGAGTGCAAAGTGTCTTCGTACTACCTTGCTTCGTAGTTCTGGACGGCCCTTGCCAAGGACGGGGGAGCGTGCTGGTCCGGTATGAGGGACTTGCGCCGACTGCTGTCGCCCCGTCAGAAACCCCGTGAGTTCACGAGAACGGTCGAAAATGCCGAGCAGGTGGAATGCCGTCACGCCTGAGGCGGCAGATGTCTGCGGCAAGCCGGACAAATCCCATATGTCGAGAGAGCGGTGTCTACTAATCGGCATGACTAGATCTCCGAAGTGGCGTGAGGGATGTCACGGAACCGAAGATTCCGTTTCCCGTCGGCCGCCCACAGGGCGATCTGGGTGCGTGAGCGAAGGCCCAGCTTGTCGCGGACCTTGTCCAGATGGGTGGCGACCGTATGTACCGAAAGCCCGAGTTGTTCGGCTATCTGTCGGTTGGTCAGCCCTTTTGTGACGAGTTCGACGACCATGAACTCCCGCGCGGTCAGCCGGGACCGCTCGTCGTCGCCGCTCTGGAGGGGATCTGCCGTGCCCGGGGTGTGATCGCCGTGCCTCGTCCGCAGCGCGTACGCCACGAGCCGGTCCCCGCGCAGCGCACGTGCGCCGGCGACGGCGGCGTCCCGCGCGGCTGCCGAGAGCCGGGCCCTGGCCCGGTCCGCGGCCTGCTCCAGCGTGCGTCGCCAGGGAGCCTCGGGCTCGGTGTCCAGTCGGCGCCGCTCCCGCACGCTGGCCTCGTACAGCCGCAGGGCCCGCTGCGGATCACCGCTCTCGGCGGCCACGAGGGCCAGGCCCTCGACGGGATACAGCGAGTGGAAACTCGCCCCGGGGGTGATCCGCAGGACTTCGGCGAACAGCGCCTCCGCGCTGTCCAGCCGCCCCAGGGCCAGCCGTACGGCCCCCGCGGTGTGCAGCGCGGCCGCGGTTCGAGGCCAGGGCGCCCGTTCCCTGAGCACCGGCAGGCACCGGGACATGAGCGCGTCGGCCTCCGGCGCCCCGCCCGCCTGGAGCAGTGCCCAGGCCAGGTGGTGGGTGCACCACGCGGTGTCCTGCGGCGTGCCGAGCGAGGCGAGGACGACCAGGCACTCGCGCAGATCCGCGACGGCCTCGGTGAACTCACCACGGCACAACCGCGCCGCCGCCCGGGCATCCAGGGCGTTGGCAAGCCCGGCCGGCTCGCGCCGCAGCCGCTCCCTTCCCACAGCCTGCTCGCCCAGGCGCAGTGCCTCGTACAGCTCGGCCTGCTGGCAGGCCACCCTGGCGGCCAGCGCGGGTGCCTCTCCGCCCGGTGGCGGCCCCTCGGGTCCGTCCAGCAGCCCGGTCAGCAGCGCGCGGGCGGCCGACGGCTGCTCCTGCTGGTAGTGCACACGCGCCAGCTCCAGGGTCAGCCGCGCCCGGGTGTCCGCGTCGTGGCCCAAGGCGCAGGCCAGCACCGAGGCGAGATTGTCCCGTTCCGGCGCCAGCGGGCTGCTCGCCTGGTCGGCGAACACCTCCCCGCGGCCCCGGTCGGCCCCCTCGGTCAGCCAGGCCAGGGCGCGTCGCAGGGTGTCGTGCAGTTCGCCCGATGCGCGCAGGCGTTCCATGGCGTAGACGCGGATGGCGCTCAACTGCCGGAAACGGGTCGGCGCCGTGTCTCCCGGCAGCCGCACGATCAGCGACTTGGCCTCCAGGGCGCACAGAACGCGGAAGACCCGCCCCGGCCCGATGCCGCCGCCGACGCACACCGCGCGCGCCGCGGCCACGTCGAAGCCGCCGACGAGGACCGCAAGACGCCGGAACACCGCCTGCTCCGCCGGATCCAGCAGCCGATGGCTCCAGTCGACGGCGGCGGCCAGCCCGGTGTGGCGCCGGGGGCCCGTTCTGCTTCCACCGGTCAGGAGGTCCAGCTGGGACAGCTGGTCGTCCAGGCCTGCCAGGATGTCACCCGGCGCCAGGGTGCCGGCGTGGCGAGCGGCTAGTTCGACGGCGAGGGTCAGGCCGTCCAGCCGGCGGCAGATCTCGGCGACCACAGGGCCGTTGCCGCGGTGGAGCGAGAACCCGGGCGAGCAGGCCGAGGCGCGTGCGACGAACAGCCGCACGGCATCCGCCCGCAGCAGGGCCGCGACGTCGTCTCCGGCATCGGCCGGCGGCAGGGACAGCTCGCCGACCCGGAACACGGTCTCTCCGGGTACCCGCAGAGCCTCCCGACCGGTGGCCAGGATCCGCAGCCGAGGGCAGTGGCTCAGCAGGGTCGCGACCAGCAGGGCGCACGGCTCGGCCAGATGCTCACAGTTGTCCAGAATCAGCAGCCGAGAGGCGTCACCGATCGCACGGACCAGAGCGTCGACCCCGGTCCGTCCCGCTCGTTCGCCCACACCCAGCGAGGCGGCCACGGACTGGGCCAGCCGGGTGCCGTCCCGCAGCGAGTCGAGTTCCACGAGATCGACTCGGCGATGGCGGGGCGGTAATCGCCTGGCGAACTCCAGCGCCAGCCGTGTCTTGCCCACACCGCCTGCGCCGGTCAGCGTGAGCAGGCGCGTACCCCTCAGCAGGGCGCGCAGACGCGACAGCTCCTGCTGCCGGCCGACGAAGGAGTCGAGCGCCGACGGCAGCAGGAGGCCATGGGCGGACGCGGCCGGTGGCGCGGCGGACGCGGCCCCCTGCGCCGGGCGGGCCTTTCGTGCCGCCAGCCGCTGCCTGAGCGCCCGTTGCCTGCAAGCGTTGGAACAGTACCGAGCCGGCCGACCGCCGTGCGGTCTCGTGATCAGCGCAGCACCGCATACCTCACACGTTCGACTCCGGCTCATCCCCGTTTTCTGGCCGCCCGTCCCCAGGACGAAACCATCGCCTTCAACCAGGTGCGCTCGTTGCCGGGAGCGGCAGCCGGAAGCCCTGCGGGGGACCGGCTGCCGTTCCCGGACGGGGGTCAGGGTGTGGCTGCGGGGTCGATCCCGAGTACGACGGTCCCGGTCACCCCCTTTCCCAGATCGCTGCCCGCCTGGGTGAGGGTCAGCAGCGTCGAGGACCCGCCGTTGCGGTAGATGCCGTCCCTCGCGTTGAGCGTGCGGGTGGCCGTGTTGTTCCGGTAGGGGGAGAGGGCGGCGACCCTGGTGTTGTACGTCTCGGGGAAGTAGAGCTGGCCCGTGTGGGACACATGGCCTCCGTGGTACGTCCCGTTGGACACGGTTCCGCCCGCGTGCGTCTTGACGTGGATGTGAAGTGCCCGGCCGACGTACCAGCCGGGGTAGATGGTGGTGAACTCCGCGACGCCGGTGGAGTCGGTCAGCTGCACACCGCGCAGAAAGGTCGTGTCAGGGGTGGAACCGCCGGCGACGTACCCGGAGTAGACCCCGAGCGCGTCGCACTGCCAGATGTCGACCGCCGTGTTGGGCAGCGGGGCGCAGGTGGTGCTGTTCGTCACCGTGACACGGAGGGTGAGCGGAACGCCGGCCCTGCCCTCGGTGATGTTCTTGCGGACCGTCTCCAGGTCCAGGTAGTAGGGCCCCTCGGTCTGCTCGGGCGTGAGAACGCAGGCGGCGGCGAGCCGCGGCGCGGACCGGTCCGCGCTGTGGGGGGCTGCGGCGGCCGCCGCCTGTGTGGCGGCGATACCCAGTGCGGCCACGCCGAGGGTGGCGCCGCCCAGGGTGGCTATGACGGATCTGCGGGTGGTACCGGGCGGACCGTCGGCAGGCTCGGGGGTGCGCCGCGACTCCGCGGCGTTGTGGTGGGGGGTGTCGGTCATGCTGCGACGATGGCGCGTGCGCAGGCCCGTGGGATCGCACGGACGACCGATGACATCGGGCGCGTTACGAAACCCCGGACGCTCATCCGGCGGACCTCAGGCAAGTCGTGGCGCGTCGGGAGCGGTGGGAAGCGCGAGGTGCGCGAGGTCGCCCGGCGGGGGTGTGGTCACCGGCCACAGCGGAGCGGCGACCCCGTCGGCGAGCGCGGCCGGCGCGTCGGTGAGGTTCATGCGCTCGCGCAGGCGGCCGTAGAAGTCCATGGGGCCCAGCCGCACCGCCTTGAGCCGGCGGGGAGCGGCGTACACGCCGATCCAGTCCCCCGGGTTGAGTACACCGCGAACCTGGCCGTCGATGCTGACGGCGGCCTGGCCGGAACGTTCCAGGACCCGCAGGGCGATGGGCTCGTCGGGGGCGGCCACCACCGAGCGGTTGAACGTCATGTGCGGGGCGACCGGCGTGAAGATGAGGCCTTCGGCACGGGGTGAGACGACCGGACCACCGGCGGCGAAGCTGTACGCGGTCGAACCCGTGGGCGTGGCCACCAGCAGCGCGTCGGCGGAGTACGACGCGAGGAGCCGGCCTGCCAGATAGACGCCGACCGACACCTGCCGGTCCCTGGCCAGCTTCTCCAGGACGACGTCGTTCAGCGCGGTGACGTTCAGGGCGATGCCCCAGTCGTCACCGGCCTCGCACTCCCTGCGTACGCGGGGCGGCGGCAGGAGCGGTCCACGGCCGTACCGCACCAGCGCCTCCATGTGCTCCGGCACCTCCAGCCGGCACGACGACCGCAGGGTGAGCAGCATCCGGCTCTCGACGGTGATCCGCTCCTCGCGCACGGCGTCCAGCGCCGTGCGCACCGCGGCGGCGGGGACCTCCGTCAGGAAGCCCACCCGTCCGAGGTCGACGCCGAGGACCAGGGCGTCGTTCTCGGCCGCCAGCCGGGCGCCGCGCAGGAAGGTCCCGTCGCCGCCCAGGGTGACGATGACATCCGGATCGTGCGCGGAGTCGATCTCCTCCCGGGCGCTGTGCCGCTCGCCCTCCTGCCACACATCGATGTCCGCGCATCCCACGGCATGCTCGGCACACCACTCGCGCACGTCGCTCGCGGCCGCCACGGCCTCCGCCCGTCCGCCGTGAACGACCAGGCCGATCCGGTTCACCGTCATACCCGCCTCCAACCGGCTCGCACAGAGAGCCATCCTCACCAGCGACCCGGCCCCCACCTCACACGCCACGCCGCCGGAGGTCCCCCGCCCGGCCCCCGCCCCCTGGGCTTCCGTGCCGATCCGGCCCGGTTCCTGTCACTGGCATGTCACAGGTGATCCATGGCGGAACCCCTGGTCAGATGGTCCTGTCTGTGTCCGTGAGCACCGGCTCGGAGCCGGTCCGTCTGAGCACTTCGGAAATCGGGGGACCCCATGCAGCACCGCAACACCATCCGCGTCACCGCGTCGGCGACGGCCGCGATCGCGGCAGCCCTGTCGCTGTCGGCGTGCCAGTCGAGTGGCGGCGATCCCGCGGCCGAGTCGCCGTCCCGGACCCCGGCCACGGCGCCGGCTTCTCCCACGGCCTCCTCGCCCACGAGCCCTGCCACCGGGACCTCGCGGCCCTCCGGCGCCGCCACCGCGACCCCTTCGGGTGCCGCCTCCTCACCGGCTTCCCACGCGTCGGCAGGCACGGTGCCGGCCTGTGCGGCCACGGCCGTGAAGGCGACGGCGTACCAGGCTGCCGACCGTCCGGTCGGCACCGGCACGGGAGCGGCGATCGTCGAGTTCAGCAACGTCTCCGGCAAGGCGTGCGCTCTGCGCGGCCACCCGTCGGTGGCGGGTGCGGGCAACGGCTCCCCCGAGCACAACAGCCCGCTGTCGGTGACCCCCAGCGGCTCCGCGTCGAGCGTGACGGTCGCGCCGGGCGGCAAGGCGTGGGTCAAGCTGACCTTCGTCCAGGTGCAGGGCGAGGGCGACGGCTACTGCGAGTCCGGTGCGAAGCCCGCTGTGTACCCGACGCTCGTCGTCGGCCTGCCCGGGGCGGGGGCCCACCAGGTCGCCCTCTCCGACGGGGAGTTCGCCGAGTGCGACAACAAGGTCACCGTGACCGCGGTCACGGCGGCGAAGCCTTCCTGACTCCTGCTGCGTGCGGGGACAGCCCTCGGCGCGAGCCGGGGGCGGCGCCCCTGACGCGGACCCGTCAGTGGGCCGTCGCCGAGGAGACGGCGGCCCGGGCCGCCCGTTCCACCAGTGCGACGCCGTCCTTCATCGAGGTGCTGCCGTCCGAGAGGACCGCGACGAGGTAGTGATGTCCGCCGGCTGTGATCCGGCCGACGCTGTTGACGTCCCACAGGCCGGTCGTGTTGCGCTGCAGCCAGCCGTTCTTCAGCGCCCATCCGGAGTCGGCGGCGGCCGAGACGCCCCAGGACTGGTCCGCTGCGATGTGGCTCATCAGCGTGCGGAGACAGGTGCGGGACGTGTCGTTGAGCGCCGACGCGGAGCCCGCCTTCTGGTTCGGCACGGTGTCGAACACCGTGCGCAGCAGCCGTATCTGGTCGCTGGCCGTGGTCCGGGTAAGCCCCCACTTGGCGCCGGGGCCACCCTTGGTGGAGGTCAGCCCCAGCCGCTTGTTCGCCGCCTGCAGACCCGAGGCCAGGCCGATGCGCCGCCAGAGGGCGTTGGCCGCCTTGTTGTCGCTGCGCTCGATCATCGCCTTCGCCTGGGCGCGCTCGCCGGCGGTCAGGGCGTGCCCGGAGTCCTGCGCCCGCAGCAGCATCGCGGCGAGGATGTCGACCTTGATGATGCTCGCCGTGTCGTACGGGGCGTCGGCGCCGTACACGGCGGGCTTCCGGCCCGTGCCGTCCAGATCGAGCACCGCGGCCGTCACGCGGGCCTTGCCCCGCGCCTGCACCGACGCGGGGAAATCGGCCGGGGTGGAGCCGGACCGCGTCGACGTGGTGGCCGCGGCGGCCGTGACCGGGCCGGTCGCACCGCCCGCGAGCAGCGCAGCCACCGTGGCCGCGAGCACGCCACCGGCGGCCGCACGTGTGCCTCGGGGGTGCGACAAGGAGCGGATTCGGTGCGCCATGGTGAGGCCTCGGCAGTTCGGGGGCAGGGACACAGGACTGCGAACGTAAACAAAACACCCGATCCGCGAAGTGACCGCTGCCACGGCTGGGCCCTTTTCGGCATGAATTGTGAGCAGAACAACAGCAGGGGCAGGGAACCGAACGTGACCGGTCATCACATGGTGTGATCGACGGATCGGCTTGCTCGCGTGATGTGCAGGGAAGGGAGTGACCAGAGAGGCGGACCGGGCTCGGGAGGCGTCATGAGCACATCAGCGGAGCCGAGGGTGTCGGGCCTGGAGGTCCGGTCCATCGACTACGTCCCCCTGGACGAGCGGCACGGCAAGCTCTGGCATCTGGGTCCGCTGTGGTTCATGTCCAACGCCCAGATCGCCACCCTGGCGGTGGGGCTGATCAGCATCACCGAGGGCGGCAACCTCATCTGGTCGCTGCTGGCCATCGTCGCCGGCACTCTGATCGGCACCTTCTTCATGGCCTTCCACTCGGCCCAGGGGCCCCAGCTGGGCCTGCCGCAGATGATCCAGTCGCGCCCCCAGTTCGGCTATGTCGGCGCCCTCCTGGTGTGGCTGTTCGCCTATGTGCAGTACGCGGGATTCAACGTCTTCAACAGCGTCCTCGCCGCCGACGCCCTCCACACCACCCTGCACGGCAGCATCAAGCTGTGGGTGGTCGTGGTCACCGCGGTCGCGCTCGTCATCGCGCTGGTGGGCTACGACATCATCCACAAGGCCGAGCGGGTCCTGACATACGCCTTCCTCGTCATCTTCGGGATCTTCACCGTCGGGATCCTGGTCACCCTGCACTACCCGGCGGGCTCCTTCGACCTCGGCGCCTTCAAGTGGACCCCGTTCCTGGCCCAGTTCGGCGTGGTCGCCGGCTACCAGATCAGCTGGGCCATCTACGTCTCGGACTACTCGCGCTACCTGCCGCCCGGCGTGACGGTCCGCAAGACCTTCTACTGGACGTACTTCGGGTCCGCGCTCGGCGGTATCTGGCTGATGGTGCTCGGCACACTGCTGGCCGCCTGGGCCGGCAAGGACTTCGAGACGATCGCGTCGATCAACGCCGCCGGCGACAAGGTGTTCGACGGATTCGGCGTGATCGTGCTGCTCTTCGCCGCCCTGGGCCTGATCTCCGTCACCGCGCTGAACATGTACGGCGGTTCACTGACCCTCATCAGCGCCATCGACTCGTTCAAGCGGGTGCACCCGACGCTCGGCGTACGGCTGCTGACCATCGGGCTGACCGCGGCGCTCTCCCTGGTCGGAGCCCTGGCCGCGACCTCCAACTTCCTTGAGAACTTCAATAACTTCCTGCTGCTGGTGCTCTACCTGTTCATCCCGTGGACCTCCGTGAACCTCATGGACTACTACGTCGTACGCCGCGGGCACTACGCCATCGCCGAGATCTTCAACCCGAACGGCATCTACGGTCGCTGGGGCTGGCACGGCATCATCGCGTACGTGGTCGGCTTCGCCGTCATGATCCCGTTCTTCTCCGTCGGCACCCTGTACGTCGGCCCCGCCGCCGAGGCGCTCGGCGGAGCCGACATCGCTCTGTTCGTCGGTCTGCCGGTCTCCGCGTTGCTGTACTGGTGGCTGACACGCACGATCGACGTGGAGGCCGAGACGCGCGTGGCGGAGGCGGAGGCGGAGGCGCTGGAGAAGGCGGCACACGAGCACCGCGAGCCCTGAGGCGGCCAGGGAGCGTGCCCTGCGCGACAAGGGGAACGACCGGGCTCCTCAGGCGGCGGTGAGCAGCTCCTGCGGCAGTTCCCACAGACGCCGGGCGTTGTCCGGGTCGACGGTGTAGCGGGCCACGCCGTCGAGCGTGCCGGAGCGGCGGTCGACGACCACGGTCTCGTTGCAGTCGACGAAGAAGCGGCCGCCGATGCCGTCGAGGAGGGGGAGGAGCCGCCAGTGACCACCGCACGGCGGCCGGTCAGATCGACTCCCTCGGCGACCTCCGCGGCTGTGCCGAAAAACCGAACGGGGTGGTGATGAACTGTCCGGCCTTCCGGGGCAGGGCGGGACGGTCCGGCTCGGCCGGTTCCCGACCGCCGGTGCGACTCTGGTGCCCAGGGCCCTGACCGCCCTGCGCGCCACCGATCCCGGTCTGCACGTCATCGGCCGGGAGGGCGGCACCCCCGCCCTGGTACGCGCTCTGCGCGCCGGCAGCCTGGACCTCGCCCTGCTGGCGTCCGCGCCACCCTTCCGTCCGCCGGACCTCGAGTCGCCCCCGCTGGTGGTGGGGACGCTCACCGAACGCGCGCTGTGTCTCGCGGTGCCCGCTTCGCACCCGCTCGCCCGCGGCGACTTCGTCGACGTGGCAGATCTGCGCGGGCAGCGCTGGAGCGGGGGCTCCTCCTCGGGAGAGGACCGGCTGATGGGGGTCTGGCCCGGCCTCGACGAGCGGCCAGAGATCACGCACACGGCCCGTGACTGGCTGGCCAAGCTCCACCTCGTCGCCGCCGGGTGCGGACTGACCACCGCGCCCGCCTCCCTCGCCTCTGCCGCACCCCCCCGGTGTCCGCATCCTGCCGGTCCGCGGCGGCCCCCAGGAACAGCGCCGCGTGCTGCCGGCCCGCCTGCCGCATCCGCCGGCCGAAGCGGAAGCCCGCGTGGCAACAGCCCTGCGCACCGCTGCCCTTGACATCGACACCCCGGACCGGACCCAGCCGCCCCCGTGAGGGCGGGGCCCGGCCCGCCCGGTTCGGTCCCCTGACGCTTCGATCAGCTGCGTCAGGTCGTTTCGCCGCGCCAGGTGTCTGTGGGGTTGGCCGGTCGCAGTGCGGGGCTGGAGCGGCTTGAACGACGGCGAGAGGTCGCATCAGACCGTTTCCCCTCGGCAGGTATCTGCAGGGTGAGCCGGTCGCAGCGCGCGGCCGGACCGTTCGAACGACGGCGAGGGGTGGCGTCAGGCCGTTTCGCCCCGCCAGGCTCCGTCGCGCTGGGCCCAGCGCACGGCCGGGGCAACGGCGAGCCCGGCCACGGCGAACACCACGCCGAGCACCGCCCAGCCGAGCGTGCCGTGGGCGATCGCGGTGACCGTGACCAGCGCTGGTCCCGCCATCATCCCCGCCGACATGCCGGCGCCGAACACTCCCTGGTAGACGCCGTGTGCGCGGGCGTCGGCGAGTTCGTAGCCGAGGGTCCAGCCGCCGGCCGCCGAGAGCACCTCCGCGAAGACCTGCACCACCGCCCCGACGCTCAGCAGCACCACCGCCCACACGGGGGAGAGGCCCGCTGACAGGGCGTAGGTGGCGCAGGCAGCCGCCAGCAACAGCCCCGCCCAGCCCAGCGCCCGTACCGCGCTGGGCACTTGGGAGGCGCGGCGGGCGACCCGCACCTGAAGGAGCGCCACCAGCGCGCAGTTGAGGATCATCAGCAGGGCAGCCGTCCAGCGCGGTGCCTCGGTCCGCTCGACGATCCACAGGGGCATCCCGACCTCGGCCAGCGTGTACTGCACGACCAGCACGGCGTTGAGCACGGTCACCGTCAGGAAGGGCAGGTCGCGCACCGCCCGCCAGCGGTCGGCGGCCGGGGCGCCTGCGTCCAGGACCACGCGCTCACGCACATGCGGCGCCAGCGGCAACCGCGGCACCAGCAGCGCGGGACCCGCGAAGGACAGCGCGTTCAGGGCGATCACCGTCATGTACGCGCCCCGCGTGTCGAGTTGCAGGGCGACCGCGCCCAGCGCGCCTCCGAAGCCCATCGCGACGTTCGTCACCATCCGCAGATACGCCCGCGCCTCCACCCGCGTCGCCGCCGGCAGCACGTCGGCGTACAGCGCGCCCTGCACACCACGGCTCGACGTCTGCAACGTCGTCGCGCAGATCACCGCGACGAGGAATCCGGCGTAGGAGTGGACCAGGGTGTACGCGGCCGTGGCAATTCCCGTGCCGCCCCACAGCAGAGCCGCGACCCGCCGCGCGCCCCACCGGTCCGCGGCCCGCCCGGCGGGTACTCCGGCGACGACACCCACCAGGCCCGCGACCGTCAGCCCCACTCCGACCGCGGTCGCGTCCAGGCCGACGATGCGCGTGAAATACAGGACGCCGAGCGGGAAGTACAGCCCGTTGCCCAGGGAGTTGACGGCGGTCAGGAGGGTGGCGAGGCGCAGTACGGGGTCGGCCGGCAGCAGCCCGCCCGCACGGGTGGCGCGGCCGGCCCCGGGACTGCGGTGCTGGTCGGGGGCGGATGAAGTGGGTGTCGTGGTCATGACCGACAGCCAACCCGGTATCCACCGCTGTCCGACAATCATTTAGCGTTCCACTCAATGATCGAGTTCCGCTTCGCCGTCGGCGACCTCGCCACCACCTCCTTCGCCTACTCCCCGCTGCAGGAGGCGGTGTTCTCACTGCGCTGCCTGCACGACCCGGCCCGGTACCCGCACCACCGGCCGTGGCTGCGCCGCATCCGCCCGCACCTGGAGACGCTCGACCGCGACCTGCTCAGCGCCCTGATCGCCCCCTGGCTGTGGGTGCCCGACTTCCTCACTCCGCGTCCGGCCCGCGCCCGCCCCGTCTTCGCCGAGGAACTCGACGAGGTCCGCCGCACCCCGCCGGACGTCGTCGTCGCCGACTTCCACGCCACCTACCGCACGAAGGAGGCCCTTCCGCCGGTCCTCAGGCGAGGCCTGGCCGAGCCCGAAGTCCTCCTCACCCGACTCACGGACGCCGTGGACGCCTACTGGCGCACCTGCCTCAGCGACAGCTGGTGGCCGCGCGTGCAGAGCATCCTGGAGGCCGATCTCGCCCATCAGGCACGGGTGCTGGCGGAGCAAGGGGCGGCGGCGCTCTTCGTCGGGCTCGACACCCGACTCGTGTGGACCGGTGAGCAACTGCGGCTGACCCGCACCGGCGACACGGCTCCCTGGCCACCGGCCGACATCCGCATCGCCGGGCGCGGCCTGGTGCTGATGCCGACGCTCTTCGCCCGCGGCGCCCAGACGGTGATCGACCCGTCGCGCCCACCGGTGCTCATCTATCCGGCCCGTGGCCGCGCCACCCTGTCCGAGGCACCGCCGCCGGTGACCGACCGTGCCCTGGTGCGACTTCTCGGCCGCCCCCGCGCCCGCCTGCTCGGCCTCCTCGCCGAACCCGCCTCCACCACCGAACTCGCCCACCGTCTGGACGTCACCCCCGGCGCGGTCAGCCAGCACCTGGCGATCCTCTACGACGCGGGCCTGCTCAGCCGCACCCGCAGCGGTCGCACCGTCTGGTACGTGCGCACGGCTCTGGGGGACGAACTGTGCCGTTAGGACCTGTACGCCAGGTAACCGAACTCCCGGGCGTACGCCCCGTTGTGCGCCACCTGTGACGTGTCCCATTGCGAGGGCGGGGCCGGTGCGGCCAGTCTCTCGTCGAACGAATCTCCGAAGAACTGTTATCGGGGGCTTGCCGAGCGGTCCCCCAGATATCGGACAGCACCGTTCGGCATCGAGGACAGGGAAGCGATTGATGAGTACACAGCACACGGTGGAGGCGGCGGCGTTGGTGACCGCCGCCCGCGCGGGTGATCCGCAGGCCCAGGACGCCCTGGTCAGCGCGTATCTCCCGCTGGTCTACAACATCGTGGGGCGTGCTTTGAACGGCTCGGTCGATGTCGACGACGTGGTGCAGGAGACCATGCTCCGTGCCCTGGACGCGCTGGGAGGTCTGCGTACCCCCGAGAGCTTCCGCTCCTGGCTCGTGGCGATCGCGATGAACCAGGTCCGGACCCACTGGCAGGACCGGCAGGTCGCGCCCGGCGGTGTCGAGGAGGCCGAGGACCTCGCGGATCCGGGAGCGGACTTCGTGGACCTGACCATGGTGCAGCTCCAACTGTCCGGCCAGCGCCAGGAGACCGCCCGGGCAACCCGCTGGCTGGAGCCGGACGATCGAGGACTGCTGTCGCTGTGGTGGCTGGAGTGCGCCGGCGAGCTGACCCGCGCCGAGGTCGCGGCGGCCCTGGAGATGTCGCCACAGCACACGGCGGTACGGGTGCAGCGGATGAAGGCGCAGCTGGAGGCTGCCCGTGTGGTGGTGCGGGCGCTCGACTCGCGACCGCTGTGCGAGGAACTGCGGGGCGTACTGGCCGCCTGGGACGGTCGGCCCTCAACGCTGTGGCGCAAGCGAATAGCCCGGCACGCCCGCGGCTGCGTGCGTTGCTCCGGCCTGTGGAGCGGACTCATGCCGGCGGAGGGACTGCTGGCCGGCCTGGCGCTGGTCGCGGTGTCGACCGGGCTGCTGGCGACGCTGGGGAACGGCCCGGGCGGGATGGCCATGGCCGGTTCGGCGTCCCGGCTCGACGCATCCGACGACCGTGCCGAAGCGGGCCCGGCGGCCGGGCACCGCGCGTCGCGCGGCCGCACGCCCTCCCGGGGCGAGGCCCGCAGGCGTCGGCGGATCCGACGCCGGGCCGTCGGTGGCGCCGTCGTCGCGGCCTGCGTCGCGGGCGGCGGCATCTGGTACTTCGGTGCGGACCCCGGCACGGGGAACGAAGGGGCGACCGCGGCGCGGCCCGCCGGCGATCCCGTCGTCGACCTCTCCGCACCCCGTGCCGTCGAGACCTCGCCGTCGGCGTCGGCCACCGCGACACCGTCCGCGTCGCCTTCCAAGAAGGCGAGCCCAGCGAAGGAGACCTCCAAACCCGCGAAGAAGAGCACACCGGCTCCCAGCCGGTCGGTACGCCCCCCGCTGACCGCGCCCAGTACACAGGCGCAGTCGAGTCCCTCGGACACGGTGACGCAGGTGGTCGCCCTGGTGAACAAGGAGCGGGCGGCCGCGGGATGCGGGCCGCTCTCGGAGAACGCGCAGCTGGAGAAGGCCGCACAGGACCACTCCGACGACATGGCCGCCCGGAACTTCTTCGAGCACACCAACCCGGACGGTGCAGACCCCGGGCAGCGCATCACCGCCGCCGGATACCGCTGGTCCACGTACGGCGAGAACATCGCCAAGGGCCAGCAGACGCCTCAGGCCGTGATGGACTCCTGGATGAACAGCCCCGGCCACCGCGCCAACATCCTCAACTGCTCGTTCAAGGAGATCGGCGTGGGCGTCCACCGAGGGTCGGGCGGCCCGTGGTGGACACAGGACTTCGGCGCCAAGCTCTGACCCGAACCCTACGAGGGGCGGCGCTCGAACGGGGCGGGCCTGGGACCGGCCGGCTCAAGTCGCCGACTGCCGCACTGACCCGCGCCCTTCCCCTCGCCCATAACGGTTGTAGCCGCACCGCGCCGCGCCCTACGCTCGGCGCATGGACCCCGTCGTGCTCGCCTGCGGCGTCGTCCCCACCGGTCTGCACCCGGCTCTGGCGCGACTGGAGGCGAAGTCCCCGCAGAGCGCGTCCCGCGGCTGAGGTCCAGTCGGCTGCGTACGCGCCGTCGCCGCAACCGGGGACGACGGCACCGCCCCACCTCGACGGGCCGAGCAGTGCACACCGAGACCGAGCCGCGTCCCGGCTGACCTGGCGCAGCTGCCTGGAGCCGGCCAACTGATACACGGCCAGGGCACGTTGAGGTCGAGGACGTCGCCTGTACGCTGGGCCGACCTGCGCTCCTCGAGGAACGGGACCGACCGCATGGAACTCTCCTTCACCGGCCGTGTGATCGAATGGCGAGGGCCGTCTCCCTACTACTTCGTCGCCGTGCCGGACGAGGAGACCGCCGACATCCGCGAGGTGGCGGCGATGGCCACGTACGGCTGGGGCGTGATTCCGGTCGAGGCCAGGATCGGTGCGACCGTCTTCACGACGTCGCTCTTCCCGAAGGCCGGGTCCTATCTGCTGCCGCTGAAGAACGCCGTGCGCAAGCCGGAGGGCCTCGCGGAGGGCGACGACGTGGGTGTGGAGATCACCGTGCGGCTGTAGGACCCGCCTGATATATCGGGTGCCGGCGGCTGCTCTTTTTCACGCGTTCACGATTGCCTTGACAATGATTGCCGGGGCAATCATCATGGAGATGTGACTACGACACACGGACTGCACGACCACCTCGGCTACTGGCTGCGACGGCTCTCCGACGAGGTCCACGCCCGCTTCGAAGCCGAGATCGGCCGGCACGGCGTCACCGCCTCCCAGTGGGGGGTGATGGCGAGCGTGTTCCATGGTCACACCACCACCAAGGCGGTGGCCCAGCACATGGCCATCGACCCCGGAGCCGTCTCCCGGCTCGTGGACCGCCTGGCCGCCAAGGGCCTCGTCCGCCGCGAGCCCGATCCGGCCTCCCGCCGCACCGTGCTACTCGTTCTCACGGACGAGGGCCGCACCCTGGTCCCCGTCCTCGCCGACCTGGCCGACCGGAACGACGCCCACTTCTTCGGCTCGCTGGAGACCACACAGCGAAGCCAGCTGGAGATGTGGATCCGGGACCTTGTCGGCGAACCCCACCCCGCACCACCCGACCGGACTCCCTGAGGAGCGATCATGACCGCCCGTTCCGTCACCAAGACCGTGACCATCGACTGCCCCGTCGACGAGGTCTTCGCCTTCCTGGCCGACCCCGCCAACTGGCCGAAGTGGGCCGTGGTCAACGTCAAGTCCATCGAGCCCACCGGCGACCCCGACTGGTGGGCCATGTCGACCCCGGTGGGCCCCGCGAAACTCCGGCTTCGCGCCGACGCCGCTTTCGGCATCCTTGACCACGACTTTCGGGACGACACCGCGTCCTGGAGCGTCCCCGCCCGCGTCGTGCCCAACGGTGACGGCACCGAGTTCATGATCACCTTCTATCAGCCGCCGACCTTCGGCGACCAGTTCTTCGACGAGCAGATCGCCCTGGTCGACACCGAGCTGTCCACCCTCAGGACGATCCTGGAAACCAAGGCGTGACCCCCACGTCCGATCATCCGGCCTTTTCGACGGTCACCAATAGTTGCGTCGGCCGGCGACCGCGTGCCCCATGGAGCCCATGATCCACAGGACCGCGCCGACCACCACGAGGATGATGCCGAGGGTCCACAGGATCGAAATGCCGGTGAGGAAGCCGACGATGAGCAGGATGATGCCGAGAGCAAGCATGGTGTGCCTCCTGTCGTAGGAGCATTTCTGCTGTTCGAGTGCCCCGAATCGGCCAGTTATCCCATCAGCGGCTCCAAAACGTTCGAGGGCACTCCAGCCGTGTCCCGCGATCAGCGGCCAGGGCTGTCCGGCCGCGGCACGAGCCGCAGCGCGTGCAGGGCGGTACCGAGGTCCGCGAGGGCGGCCGGGTCGGAGAGCGAACGCCCCGTCAGCTTCTCGATCCGCCGCAGCCGGTAGCGCACGGTGTTCGGGTGGATGAAGAGCCGGTCCGCCGTCTCGGCGGCGACGCCACCGGCCGTGAACCAGTGCCCGAGCGTCTGCAGCAGCCGGGCCCGCTCGGGCGCCGGCAGTTCCAGGACCGGTCCCAGGACCACCTCGACCAAGCGCGTGGCCTCGGCAGGGGCGGCGGCGACCAGCATGGCGAGGGGACTGTCGTCGAAGCGGGCCACGCCCGGCCCGTCGCCCGGCAGCCCGGCCAGCGCCAGCCGGGCGAAGCGCAGCGCCTCCGGCGTATCGCGCAGCGAGTCGAACCGCGGACTGACCCCGACCCGTGCCTGACGGTCCCCCAGCGCCCGACCGCTCACCCTCTCGGCGTCGGGATGGGCCAGCGAGAGCAGCCCGATCTGCTCGCCGGGCAGCAGTCGCCAGGCCGACGGCACACCGGTCTGGCGCAGGGCAGCCTCGATGCCGGGCAACGGCTCCGTGCCCGGATCCGGCACGGAGGCGGCCACGACCGAGTAGGGTCCCCGCTCCGGAAGGCCGAGTTGCCGTGCCGTCTCCCACAGTGTCGTCCGGTCCGCGAGGGCGCCCGTGAACAGGGCCTCGGCCAGCGCCGAGCGGCGCGCCTCGCGTTGGAGGGCCAGCTCGGCGCTGGCCTCGCGGTAGGCCGCAGCGACGGCCTCCGCGTAGCAGCCGAACTGCGCCCAGATCTCCGACGACCCCGCCACCAGGTGGGCATCCGTGACCTCCGGATGCCGCTGGGCCTCTTCGACCATCTGCGCCCACAGGTACCCGAAGCCGATCCGGTAGGCGTGCAGCGTGTCCGCGAGGGGCACTCCCTGCTCCGCCCGGAGGCGACCGGTCTCCTCGGCGGGCCGCACATCGGGCTCCGCATCGATCGCGAAACGCCCCAGCAGCTGGTCGGCGTTGGCCGTGCAGGACGTTCGCAGCGACGCGAAGGGGATCAGCGACTCGTCGGCGTAGGACTCGACCTCCGCACAGATGCGCTGCGCCATCCGCTCACCCAGTTCCGGCAGGCGTTCCCGCAAGGCCGCGCTCACATCCGAGAGACTCATCTCTGCAGCGTACGGCGGCCTCTTTGTCTCCAGGAACAATCCACGGACCCGTGAGCTGTCCGCCCGGCCATGGACGCCCCCCGGCACGGACGCCACGATGCCGTGAGCGTCGGCGGGGGAGCCCGGCGAGCATGCATGCGAGGAGGCACCATGGCCAATCTGGCGGAGTTCCTGGCGGGGACGGCAGGCCGACAGCCCGAGAGCGCCGCGTTGCGGCTGGGCACGGCGATCACCACCTACGCCGAGCTGGACCGGCTGAGCGCCCGGGCCGCCGCTCTGCTGCGCACCGAGGGACTGCGTACCGGCGACCGGGTCGCGCTGATGCTGCCGAACGTGCCCGAGTTCGTCGTCCTGTACTACGGCATCCTGCGCGCCGGCGGGATCGTGGTGCCGATGAACCCGCTGCTCAAGGCCCGCGAGACCGAGTATCACCTGCGTGACTCCGGGGCCGTGCTGCTCTTCGAGTGGCACCAGGCTCCCGGGGAGGGCGCCCAGGGTGCGGCCGCGGCCGACGTGCGGCACATCGCGGTCGAACCCACCGCCTTCACCGCCGAGCTGGCCAGGCTGGAGCCGCACGACGAGATCGCCCCCGTCTCGGGTGACGACGTCGCCGTGCTGCTCTACACCTCCGGCACCACCGGTCGTCCCAAGGGCGCCGCGCTCACCCACGCGGGGCTCCGCCACAACACCGAGGTCAACGTCGTCCATGTGCAGCGGCTGACACCCGAGGACGTCATCGTGGGCTGCCTGCCGCTGTTCCACATCTTCGGGCAGACCTGCACGATGAACGTCGCCGTGCACAGCGGCGCCGCGCTCACCCTCGTTCCCCGGTTCGACCCGCAGACGGTGCTCGACGCCATCGCCCGTGACGGCGCGACCGTCTTCGAGGGCGTGCCCACCATGTACGCGGCGCTGCTCCAGCACCCGGGTGCCACCGAGGCCGACGTGTCCACCCTGCGCATGTGCGTCTCGGGCGGCGCGTCGCTGCCGGTGGAGGTCCTGCACGGCTTCGAGCGCCGTTTCGGCTGCATGGTGCTGGAAGGCTTCGGCATGTCCGAGACCAGCCCGGTCGTCTCCTTCAACCACCCCGACCGTCCTCGCAAGGCCGGGTCCATCGGGACGCCCATCCAGGACGTCGAGGTCCGGCTGATCGACGACACCGGCCTGGACGTGGCCCCGGGAGAGGTCGGCGAACTCGCGGTGCGCGGACCCAATGTGATGAAGGGTTACTGGAACCGCCCCGAGGAGACCGCCGCCGTCATTCCCGACGGCTGGCTGCGCACCGGCGACCTGGCCCGGCAGGACGAGGACGGCTACCTGTACATCGTCGACCGCAAGAAGGACCTCATCATCCGCGGCGGCTACAACGTCTACCCGCGTGAGATCGAGGAGGTCCTGCACGAGCACCCCGCCGTCGCCCTCGCGGCGGTCATCGGCGTACCCGACGAACGGCTCGGCGAGGAGGTGGCGGCGGCGGTCGTCCTGCGCCCGGGAGCCGAGGCGAGCTCCGGGGAACTGCAGGAGTACGTGCGCGAGCGGGTGGCGGCCTACAAGTATCCCCGCCAGGTGTGGCTGCTGGACGCCCTGCCCATGGGCCCGAGCGGGAAGATCCTGAAGCGGGAGATCTCGGCACCCGTCCACTGACCGTCCGCCGGGGCCACCGGCCGTGCCGCTCCCGTGACGGGTGGGGGTGGTTCCCGGCCGCGCCGGTTGCGAAGACGTGCGCATGACCACGTCCCACGGCGCCCGCCGGCCCACGATCGCCGATGTGGCCCAGGCGGCGGGGGTCTCGCGGACGACGGTCTCGCACGCCCTCAGTGGCATCGGCAAGGCAGGCCGGGTGTCAGGAAGACGCGAGTTCCGGTCGGCCGGGCGGGACGACGACGTCGTCTCCGGGGCGAGCGGGCCGGCCGAAGAGCACCGCCGCGGCGCCCAGCCCGAGTCCGGCCCCGAACAGTTGGGCCGCGATGAACGGGACCAGGGAGGCGGGGGCGATGCCGGCGGCAGTGCCGGTGAAGGCGCGGCCGATGGTCATCGCCGGGTTGGCGAAGGAGGTGGAGGAGGTGAACCAGTAGGCCGAACCGATGTAGGCGGCCACGGCGACGGGGGTCAGCCGGGCACGGCCGGTGCGCTCCAGACCGAGGACGAGCAGGATCAGCCCGGCCGTGGCCACGACCTCGCCCAGCCACAGATGCCCGGAAGACCGCTCGTGCGTGGAGAGCCGCACCAGCGGCTCGGCGAACATGGCGTCGGCCAGGACGGCACCGCCGATCGCCCCGGCCACCTGTGCCGCCAGATACGCGGCGACCTCCCGCACACCCGGTCCCGTGCCCCGACCGCGGCCGTCGTACCAACTGGACAGGGTGACGGCGGGGTTGAGATGCCCACCCGACACCGGCCCGAGCAGCGTGATCAGTACGCCCAGACCGAAGACGGCGGCGAGCGAGCAGGCCAGCAGCTGCACACCGGCGTCGTGCGACAGCCGGTCGGCCTGGATCCCGGAGCCGACGGCCACGGCCACGAGCAGCCCGGTCCCGACGGCCTCGGCGGCGACCCGGCGGGGGAGGGACAGGAGCCCCCGCGCTTCATTCGTCATGAGAGGAAGTCTGAGTGTGCCTGATGCCTCGGGACAGTGGAGGAAAACCCCATCTTGCCCGGCATTTGTCGTCGGTTGAACGGTGATCGGCTTGACCGGGCCCGGCGTGGTGGGCGCCCCGTTCGACCGGTACGACGCGTGCGACCAGTCCGACCGGTGCGACCAGGAGGTCGTCCCGTGGTGATCTGTCGGTGGTGATGCAGCCGGGCGAGCAGAGCGTAGGCCCGCCGTTCGGCGGCGGCGAGTTCCGCGGGGTCGATCTCCGCCGGCCACAGTTCACCGGCCGCGGCGTCGTCGGCGTCGCGCAGTTCCACGACCGCCACCGCCAGACGCACCTGGACCAGCGAGGGCGGGGGCCCGGTGAGGTGTTCCAGGGACCGCTCGGCCCGGTCGGCGGCCGACAGACATGCGGCCAGGGCGCGCTCCACCCGTACCGCTGCCCGGTCGTGGACCACCAGCAGGGCACCGAGCAGCCCCGTGGCGATCCCCACGACGCTGCCCACCAACCGGTCGACGACCAGCTCACCGGCCGGTGCGGGCGCCGCCAGCTCGCTAACTAAGCAACAGCGCCATCGGCGTCAGGAAGACGACGCCCAGGCCGTAGTTGCGGGCCACCACGTACTCCAGCAGGAACTCCAGGGCCACGACCACCAGCGCGAGTGCCATGGGCTCCGGGTGCGCGGCCAGCACGCCGAGCGCGATCAGCAGTCCGACGACCGTGCCGAGGCTGCGCTGCACGACACGCTGGCAGGTCGTGCGCAGGTTGACCGAACGCAGCACGGCGGCGGCCGAGACCGCCGCCCAGTAGCCGTGCTCCAGGTGCAGCAGAACGGCCAGCTCGCCCGCCGCGCCGGTGCCGAGCGCCATCCGCAGTACGGGCACGGCCAGGACGGCGAGGTGGTGGGGGCCGCCCGGGCGCCCGATCAGCAGCTCCGTGGCACGCAGCGCAGCTGCGTCGCGACTCGCCTCGGCCGTGTCCGTCTCGAATCCGCCCGGTCGTCCCGGGTCTTTCGCACCGTGACGCCGCGGGCGCGAACGGCAGCTCACGCAGTACGGCGGGCGTCCGGCGGCGTCTGTCGAAGAGGAGGGAAGCCTGCCTGCGCAGCTGCAGCGCCGTCGCGCCTGCCACCGAACTCCGTCAACCGCGCCGGGGCACAGGAGGGGTGAATCGGTGCAAATGCGGTATGCCTGGTGTATACCCCGTGCTCCCGCCGGGCGTGCGTCCAGTGCGTCGCCGGGCCGCCCGTGACCGTCCGGGGCGATGCGCGCCGGCGGGCCGCCCGGCCGCGACGGAACTACTCTGGTGGCGCATGAGTACCTCGTTGCCGCTGGACGCCCTACCCCGCCTCGCCGGTGCGGTGGCCCTCGGAGCCGTGGTCGGCGTGGCCGTCGGAGTGCCGACCCGGGCGCCGCTGGGTGCGCTGGCCGGGATCGCCGTGACGCAACTGGCCTTCGTGCTGGCAGGCTGGGTGGTGCTGTGGCCCATGGACGCCCCGGCCACCCACCGCAACGCCCGGCGCGAGGACTTCCGGCCCGTCACCGAGGAACTCGTGGTCGTGGCGGTCGCCTCGTGCGGACTGCTCGCCATCGTGCTGCTGCTACTGCTGGGCAAGTCCGACACCGGCCACGCCGGTGCCGCGACGGCACTGTTCGGGGTGTTCACGGCCTGGGCGGCCCTGCACCTGATGTACGCCACCCGCTACGCGTACCTCTACTACGCGGCAGCGGGCGGGATCGACTTCAACTCAGGCCAGCCGCCGGCGTACCGCGACTTCTTCTACTTCAGCTACAACCTCGGCATGACGTACCAGGTGTCCGACACCTCCGTGTCGAGTTCGACCATCCGCGCGATCGTGCTGAGGCACACGCTCCTGTCGTACGTCTTCGGCACGAGCATCCTGGCCACCGCCATCAACCTCGTCGCGGGACTCGTCACGGGCTGACGTCCTCGCGCGGATCGGCTCCGGAGACAGCAGGATGGGAAGCAGCGGGACGGACCGTCCCGTACACCCGCGGATTCAGCCGCATCTCCTGAGGAGGCCGGGTCGTGCTCGAGTCGCAGGCCGTGGTCGTCGAACCAGCCAGAACCGCGGTATTCCTCGTGGTCACGATCGCGCCCGGCCGCGAGGAGACGGTCCGCGACCTGCTGGAGGACCTCTCGGGCCTGTGCCGCTCGGTCGCCTTCCGCGCGCCCGGAGAACAGCTCAGCTGTGTCGCCGGCATCGGATCGGCGGCCTGGGACCGGCTGTTCAGCGGACCGCGACCACGCGATCTGCACCCGTTCGTGGAACTGAACGGCGAACGCCACCGGGCCCCGGCCACTCCGGGAGACGTCCTCTTCCACGTGCGGGCCCGCCACATGGACCTGTGTTTCGAACTGTCGCGGCTGATCACGGACCGGCTGCGCGACGCGGTCACGGTGGTGGACGAGGTTCATGCCTTCAAGTACTTCGACGAGCGTGACCTGCTCGGGTTCGTGGACGGCAGCGAGAATCCCGACGGTCGCTCCGCGGCGGACGCGGTGTTCATCGGCGACGAGGACCCGGGCTTCCGAGGCGGCAGCTATGTGGTGGTGCAGAAGTACCTGCACGACATGACGGCGTGGAACGCCCTGTCGGCGGAGGAGCAGGAGAGAGTCATCGGCCGGACGAAGCTCGCCAACGTCGAACTCGCCGACGACGTCAAGCCCGCCGACTCCCACGTGGCGCTCAACACCGTCACCGACGAGGAGGGCGACGAGCGCAAGATCGTGCGCGAGAACATGCCGTTCGGCACCCTGGGGGAGAGCGAGTTCGGCACCTATTTCATCGGCTACGCCCGTACTCCGGACGTGACCGAACAGATGCTGAGGCACATGTTCCTCGGCGATCGTGAAGCAGCGCACGACCGCATTCTCGACTTCTCGACGGCGGTCACCGGGTGCCTGTTCCACGTACCGACCGTCACTTTTCTGGACGACCTCCCGGCCTCACCGCGGTGAGTGAGAACCCGCTTCGGAACACGACCGTATCCGCGACACCATGGCCCAGGCGCTCGACGGTTTCGAGGACTGCAACCGCCGCGTACGCCTGCCGCTCGGCTTCCGCATCGGACAGCCCGCTCGCGAACCGGTCGACCTCACCCCGACGGGACGCGCCGAGTTCTCCGCCGCCCCGCTCCCCGACGTCGTCCCCGCCGAGGGCACGCCGACCCTGGGCATCATGCCCTCCCACGACCAGTGGAACACGACCATCTACTGCGACAACGACCGCTACCGGGGCGTCAAGAACCTGCGCACGCTCGTCGGTCACGCCGGTCACGTGAGGGCGCCCTCCGGGAGGCGGCGCCCGCACCGGCTCACCGGCTCGACCGCTGCGACGCCACGATCGAGTCCATGGTCCGCTCCGCCCCCGCCAGCCGTTGCACGCGCTCCGAGAAGCCCGGGAACTGAGACGCGATCTTGGTGAGGAACTTCAGTTCCAGCGGCGCCACGTTGACCTCGGCGACGTCGCGCTCGATCGCCCGCGTGACGCCCTTGACGACCCGCTCCGGGGCAATGGTGCGTACGCCGCCGGGCGTCGGCGAACCGGTGTTCGCGAACATGCCCAGCTCACGTACGAAGCCTGGCTGGACGATCGAGACACCCACGCCCGTGCCGTGCAGGTCCTGGCGAAAGGCCAGCGAGAAGCCGCGCAGCCCGAACTTCGTCGCGGTGTACATGGACGACGACTTGGTGGCCGCCATCCCCGACAGCGATCCGACGAAGCAGATGTGCCCGCGCCCGGCGGCCACCATGGCGGGAGCTAGCAGCCGAGCGAGCATCGCGGGCGCGCGCAGGTTCACCGCGAGCGCCCGGTCGATCTGCTCCGGCGTGTAGTCGAGCACGTCGCCACTGGACGGCAGTGCCGCGTTGGCGATGAGAAGGTCCGTACCGGCGGCCTCCCCGGCCAGGCGCTGCACATCGTCGGCGTCCGCGAGATCGGCCAGGATCGTTCGCGCACCGTAGCGATCGGCGAGCGGCTCCAGGGCGTCGCGCCGCCGGCCGGTGAGAACGAGCTTCGCGCCGCGAGCGGACATCTCGGCGGCGAGCGCCCCGCCGATGCCACCCGTGACTCCGGTCAGCAGAACAGTTGCTCCGGCAATGTGCACGACTACCCTCCAGTTCTGTTCGTTCGAACGAACAATAGAGAGGGCGGGAAGGACTGTCCACCCGAACTCGGATGGAACAATGAGTGGCATGCCGAACGCCGCCGCCCCCGCCGCCACGACGCGCCAGCGCATCATCACCGCCGTCCTGCAGATCATCGGCGAGGGCGGGGTCGCGGCCGTCACCAACAGGCGGATCGCCAAGGAAGCCGGAGTGTCGCTCGGCTCGGTCACCTACCACTTCGAGACCCAGCACGACCTGTTGCGGGAGAGCCTGCTGTACTTCGTACGCGCGGAAGCCCGGCACTTCACCGAACTGGCCGACCAGTGCCAGACCGAGGGCATCGACCTCGAGGACGCGGCGTCCCTGGCCGGCCAGGTCGCGTGTGGCACAGCGCTCGACAGCGCCCATCTCGCGCCCTTCGAGCTGTACATCCACGCCGGGCGCGACGAGCGGCTGAGGGAGGCGGCGGCGGAGGCGTTCAGGGCCTACGACCGGCTTGCCACCCAGATCCTCACCGCTCTGGGCGTACCGGACGCGGAACGCCTCGCGGCCACCACGGTCGCCCTGGTGATGGGCCTGCAACTGCGGCGCCTGGCCACCGGCAGCCCCGCCGAGGACCTGGTCGACGCCCTGCTGCTGCTCGCACCAGGGGCTGCCGCCCGGTCTGCCGAGCGGACGACGTCGTCACTGAACGCCGAAAGGACTCAGTAGCTCTGTGGCCTGATGGCCGATGATCACCCATGCCGCGGCCGGGAGATCACCCAGTGCCGTCCGCCGCAGAGCGCGCAGCGCGTCTTCGCCGCCGGTGTCGCACGGGGTGCCGTCGCTGATCACGTCGTATCCGTCGCGCACGGCGACCTGGAGACGGAGCCGGCCGGCGCCGTCGGCGTGCACAGCCGCGGCGACCACGAGCGGCGGGGGTCCGCCCGCCTCGGCGGACAGCTTGCGATAGGCGGTGGCGACGGGCTCACGCCAGTGGATGCCGAGGAGGAGCGGGCGCTTGGCCACCACCTCCGCCAGGTCGGTGTCGTGCACGCCGTCGGGCCCCAGCACGGAGGCACGGGCGCCCAGGACGAGAGCCGCCGGCAGCAGGCAGCGCAGCGTGCTGCCCACCAGATTGCCGCCGACCGTGGCCGTCCGGCGTACGGCGCCCGTCCCGACCGTGGCGGCGGCCATGCGTATGACGTCCGGTACCCGGCGGTCGATCCGGTTCAGCACCACGGCGGCGCCCAGCGTCCCACTCCCGATGACATTGGCCTCCGGGAGATTGCGCAGCGACATCGCCCGTTCCGGGAACCCGTCCCGCTGCCAGTCCGCCCACACCAGTGTGGCGCCGCCGATCGGCACGGCTTCCTCGGCCAGGCACTCCTGCGCCTCGGACACGGAGGTGGGAAGTCGCAACAGCATCGCAGCCGACCTGCCTTCCTGGGGAGTTGCGGCGACGGGAGGCACGAACCGGCCACCCGCCCAGGGCATGGCGCATTGTCGTCGCACGGACAGGGGCGCATAAAGGGCTCACACGAGCATGCCCATGAAGATCGCCGACCGGCCGGAGGGGCCGGGAAGGACGGGGGGCGCCCGTCTGCGGCCGGTGGCGGCAACTAAGCTCCCGCGCATGAGTGGAGCGGACAGCGACAACAGCGGTAGACGGGTTGTCGACGGGCGGTTCGAGCTGGAGGCACGGCTCGGCGGCGGCGGTATGGGCATGGTCTGGCGTGCGAAGGACCTCGTGCTGCATCGGAGCGTGGCGGTCAAGGAGGTCCGGCCGCCCGATCCTGATCTCGCCGAGTACGACCCCGATGCCGCCCGGACGCTGCGGGAGCGGGTCCTGCGGGAAGCGCGTGCGCTGGCCCGTGTCGATCACCCCAATGTGGTGACGATCCATCATGTGGTCGACGGCGGTCCGGGAAGCTACCCCTGGATCGTCATGGAACTCGTCACGGGCGGCTCCCTGGCCGGCCGCCTCGCGCGCGGACCGATGAACCCGGGCGAAGCGGCGCGCCTCGGGCGCGAGGTGCTGGCCGCACTGCGCGCCGCGCACGAGGCCGGGATCCAGCACCGCGACGTGAAACCGGCCAATGTGCTCCTGCGTCCCGACGGCCGTCCGGTGCTCACCGACTTCGGCATCGCCGCGATCCGGGAGTCGACCTCCCTCACGGCCACGGGGTCCGTCATCGGGACACCCGACTACATGGCGCCGGAACGCGTCTCCGGCAAGGACGGCGGTCCCGCGTCGGACCTGTGGTCGCTGGCGATGATGCTCTACACGGCCGTGGAGGGCCAACACCCGCTGCGCCGCGGCACCACACTGGCGACGCTTGCCGCCGTCCTCAGTGACGAGATCCCGCCCCCGGTCAACGCCGGTCCGCTGTGGGACGTCCTGACACGGGTCCTCGTCCGGGATCCTGCGGCACGGCCCGATGCCCAGGAGCTGGAGCGGATGCTGGACACCGCCGCGCGCGAGGCGGAGACGCCCACCTCCTACGCGTTCCCGTCGGCGCCCGCGCCGCAGCCTCCCCACCCCGCATCCGCACCGACGGGCTTCGGTCCCGCGCCTTCGATGGCACCGGGGCCGTACGCCCCGCCTGCCGCGCCGACGATGTCCCCGGGCCCGCAGGACGCGCGTCCCGGGTCCCTCACCGTGCCCGTGCGCCCGGACCGCGGACGGCGCTGGGCGCTGATGGGCCTGCCCGTCGCCGGAGTGGCGCTCGCCGGGGTTCTCGTCTGGACGCTGCTGCCGGACGGGGACTCACCCACGACCGAGTCCTCGGGGTCCTCCCCGTCCGGCAGCTCCGCCGCCAAGTCGCCATCGGCCGTCGGCTCGACGGCCAGGGACGTCGCTCCTTCGCCGAAGGGGCAGACCAGCACGACGAAGGACCTGTTGACGCCGGCCGGCATCCGCACCGCGATCAACGCCTTCAAGAAAGAGACCGGCCGGACCCGGTTCGCATCACTCACGGTGTATCCCGAGTACGTCTCCGCCGACCTGATGGTGAAGGGCAGTGACACCAAGTACGACTCGTACACCTATCGTCCGGGCCAGAGTGTGCAGAAGGGCATCATCAAGGGGACGCTGAGGAGCGGGACGACGTCCGTCAGCCTGGACGGCTTCGACTGGGACAAGGTCCCGTCCCTGATGGCCGAAGGCAGGCGCAAGCTGAAGGTCGACGACGCGGACACCCGCTACCTGGTGCTGAACCTGCCGGACGACGTGTTCGACAGTCCTGCCGGGATGTCCGTCTACCTCAGCAACGCCTACGGCCAGACCGGGTATCTCCAGGCGGACCCGCAGGGCAAGGTTCTCAAGGTCATGCCCTACGACGGCTGACGCGCACCCACCCCTCCTCCCCGGTCAGTCGAGGAGGAGGGGATCGGGCAAGGAGGCCGACGGGTGCATGCGCAGAAGGGTGTGGACGACTCCTGACAGGCCCGACATGAGGCTGGGGGAGAAGGCCTCGCGGGCCAGCCCGCCCACCGGGCCGCGTTGTTCGAGACCGGTGAGGATCTCACCGTCCAGGTCGCAGGGGTCGCCGAGGTTCATGGCTGTGAGGAACTGCCAGAGGCCGAGGTCGCCGTGGCACAGCGTGTGGCTCCACCCGAAGCCCTCGGCGGCACAGGCGTGTGCGGCACGCCGGGACATGTCGAGGTGAGCCGGATCGCCCATGCGCCGGTGGAGGTCGAGCATGCCGATCCCGATGCCCGCGCTGCCGTGACACCAACTGGTGAAGAAGTCCTCCTCGGCGCCGATACGGACGTCGCGCCAGTTGCCGTGATCCGGTTCCCAGAGGGACTCCTGGTAGGCGAAGGCCCGCTCGGCGAGATTCATCCAGCCGCGCCGTTCGGCCGCGGAACCCGCGTCGCTCAGGGCGAGCCGGGCCAACGCCCAGCCGATGCCGGTGGCGCCATGGGCGAACCCGCCGATGCCCTCCGGGTTGAGCCGGGTCGTCCAGCGTGCGCCGTCGGCGTCGACCGTGGCCAGCCCGGCCAGCCGGCGGCCCATGTGCGCGGCGGCGGCGAGCCAGCGGTCCTGTCCGGTCGCCGTGGCCAGGTGGAGCAGCGGGACGATCCCGCCGGCCGCGCCGTTGAGGAGATCCACCTCGACGTCGTCCTCGACCAGCCCGCCCTCGAGCAGCACCGCCCGCTCGGCGGCCCGCTCCAGCAGCCGGCGCTCACCGAGCACCCGGTGCAAGGCGAGCCAGGTCCACACCTGCGACGCGGCGCCGCTGAACGCCCCGGGTGACGGCGTCGGCGTGCGGTCCTCGGTGCTCATCAGCACACGCAGCGCGCCGTCGAAGGCCTCGGCGACGCCGGGCACCTCGTCCGCCCGCCCGGCCCCCGCCTCGGCCGCGTACTCCGCGAGCGTCAGCACCACCCCGCCCTGCCCGGTGTAGAGGTCGGCGGGCAGCACCCTGATGGACCATCCCGCGGGGGTGAAGACGGGGCTGATCCAGGTGACCGTACCGTCCTCGCCGCGCACCGCGCCGTCGCACAGCCGTCGCACCATCCGCGCGGCCAGATCGCGCCGGCGCCGCTCCCGGTCACGGGCGTGCGGGTCGCGGGCGGCGGCCTGCACCCGGGCCGGCAGCGAGCGCTCGTTCAGGTACGCGCCCACCAGCGCGTCCTGGATCACCGACTCCTCCAGCGTGAAGTCGGCGGTGCGCCAGTCCTCGACCGTCTTGCGTACGGCAGCCGCGTCCACGGTGAAGCCGAACATCGGTACGTCACCGACCAGGAGGTCCGCGATCTCGCCGTCGATGGCCGTGGGGTCCGTCGGCGCACCGGGCAGCACGTCCGCGTTGCGTCGCAGGATGTCCCGGGCGCGCTCCAGTGCCGCTGCCTCGTCGTGCAACGACGCCGGGTGCCACAGCATCCGGCCGATGTCGACGTACGCCTGGGTCGGTCGCAGGATCCGCCGGGCCCGGGCGCCCTCGAAGCGGCACAGCAGCCGGTACGGGTCGACGCCGGGCCGGCGCAGGTGCGCGGTCAGCTCGCGGAAGCCGGCCAGGATCCGGTCCCAGTACGTGCTCAGCACCGGGGTGGGGCTCGGGTGGTTGCCCGCGCTCGGCATCGCCACCAGGTCCACCTGGAAGCGGGCGGCCGCGGTACCGCCGTCCGCGATCACCGGGCTCGGGATCAGCGGCTGCTGGCCGGGCAGTGCCCCCACCCCGGAGATGTCCACTCCACCGAGCGCGAATCCGGTGCCCCGCACGGGCAGCAGGCCGGTGCGCAGCACCGTGCGGCGGATGGCCGCCGCCGCCACGTCCACCGCGTCGCCCCGGCCGCTGGGCGGGAAGGGTGCGGGGGAGTCGAAGAGCGTCTCGGCATCCACGATCACCGGCACCACACCGGCGGCGATCATGTTCTCGGCGTGCATGTCGGTGCCGCCGGTGAAGCGGAGGACGGCCAGCCAGTGCCCCACGTTGCGGTAGAACGAGGCGAGTTCCACGTCGTCCGCGCAGTACCGGTGGTGGACGAACTCGGCCCAGCCGTAGCCGTCGCGGGCCAGTGTCCGCGGCACCCGGATCCGTTCGTCCGGCGCCGGTGCACCGGGGAAGTCCGAGAACAGTTCGTCGAGGAGCGCGCCCAGAGCCACGTCGGCCTCGGACGGCCGGGGCTTGTACATGACGCTCCCGCCGGCGAGATCGACCCGGCTGACCGTCAGGCCGCCCCGGTGGCTGTCGCCCGCCCCGAATTCCACGGCACGTACCCGTCCCGCGGATTGTCCGAGCAGCGGACGCAGCAGTTCTCGGTCCGCGGCGAGGCGTTCCGCGCAACCGGCCGTGGCCGCCACCGACATCCTCGCCACCGCGGCGATCCGGGAGCCGACACCCGGGTACCGGCCGGCGAGTTTGTCGAGATAGCCCTCCTCGCCGGCCTGTTCGACGAACGCTGCCCACGTTCTCGTGTCCGCCGCCTGCCCGGTGTCCGCACCGGCGCCCCCTGCCATGCGCAGTGCGTGCAGTTCGAGCAGGAACAGGCGGGAGAGTTTCGCGTGCAGCGACCTGAGCAGAGCGGTGTGGCCCGCCTCCAGCAGCACGTCCCGCTCTTCCCGGCCGAGGGCGGTCACGGCCGCGAGGCGCCGGGCCAGGTCCTGTCGCCATGGACGGGCGATGCTTCGTACGGGCCGGGCGAACCACTCCGCCTCGTCCCGGCTGTCCGGTGCCGATCCGCTCACCCTCCACCCTCCCTGTTCTGCCGCACGTTCCGCGCCTGCCGGGAGCCGCCGACGGGTGGTGCGGGGAACCGCGAGCGGCGCAGGCGCGGCGCGCAGTTCCCCGCACGGGACCCGAAGGCTCCTTGAACGATCAGCAGCACCAGCTGCCGTGCGACCCGCTCGGGCTCGAACAGAAGCCGTACAGGGAGTCACTCGGGTCGGTGAGCGCGGCCTCGGCGGCGGCGCCGCCGACGTAGAGCGGCCCGGCGGGGTTCTGCTGGCCGTGGGCGCTCTCGGCGCCCGACAGCCAGGCTTCGAGCACTGCGGCGGTGTGAACACTGGTCTGGGGCATCAGTGGCCTCCGAAGGCGGGGATTGGGGCGGATTGCCCAGCCCTGAGTATCGCGGGGTTCGAACACCTGTCAGATGTCCGATCCAGCCACAGTCCACTGGTACTTCTGATGCCTCCTGTGGATGACTGAGGCGGAACGGCGTGCCCTCTTTCCCCTCACAACATGACGTGCTTGACCTGTGTGTAGTCGAGTAGGCCGGTGAGGGACAGATCGCTGCCGTAGCCGGAGTGACGCACTCCGCCGTGCGGCATCTCCGAGACTGTCGTGCCATGGGTGTTGACCCAGACGATGCCGGTGTGCAGCGCCCGGCTCGCACGCATGGCCCGGTCGTGGTCGCGGGTCCAGACGCTCGCGGCCAGCCCCTGCGGAACGCCGTTCGCCAGCCGGAAGGCCTCGGCCTCCTCGCTGAACGGCTGGACGGTGACGACCGGGCCGAACACCTCGCTTCGTACGATCTCGTCCTCCTGCCGGGCGCCGGCCACCACCGTGGCCGGATGGAAGTAGCCGGGCCCGGCGAGGGCCGTGCCGCCCGTGACGACCTCGGCATGAGCCGGCAGGCGAGCCAACAGGCCGCTTACGGAGGCGAGTTGGTTGGCACTGGCCAGCGGGCCGAAGTCGGCGTGCTCGTCGTCCGGGGCACCGGGCACGCGCTGGGCGGCCCGGCGTGCGAAGGCGTCCAGGAAGGCGTCGTGGATCCGCTCGTGCACCAGGATCCTGGTGGCCGCCGTACAGTCCTGCCCGGCGTTGTAGAAGGCGAGCGACGACAACTGCTCGACCGCTTCGTCGAGATCGGCGTCCTCGTGGACCAGAACCGGTGCGTTGCCGCCCAGTTCCAGATGCAGCCGCTTGAGGTCGGCCGCCGCCGCGGCGGCGATCTCCTGTCCGGCGCGGACACTGCCGGTGACGGCCACGAGCCGGACATGTGGGTGGGCGACGAGCAGGCGCCCGGTGTCGCGGTCGCCGCACACGACGTCGAGCACACCGGGGGGCAGGTGCTCGGCGGCCAGCCGGGCGAGGAGGGTGGTGGAGGAGGGTGTGGTGTCGGACGGTTTCAGGACGACGGTGTTGCCGGCGGCGAGCGCGGGAGCGATCTTCCAGACGGCCATCATCAGCGGGTAGTTCCATGGGGTGATCTGGGCGCAGACGCCGACCGGTTCGCGGCGCAGAACGGAGGTGCGGCCCGGGGTGTACTCGGCCGCGGCGGCGCCCGGCAGATTGCGGGCGGCGCCGGCGAAGTACCGCAACACGTCCACGATCGCGGGCAGTTCGTCCGCCAGGAACAGGGCGCGCGGCTTTCCCGTGTCGGTCACCTCGGCGCCCGCCACCGCGTCCGCCTCCCGCTCCAGGGCGTCGGCGATCCGCAGCAGCGCGGCCTGCCGGTGCGCCGGAGTCGTCACCGACCAGCCGTGGAAGGCCTCCTCGGCGGCCCGGCAGGCCGCGTCCACGTCCTCGGGGCCGGACAGCGGCGCCGTCCCGTGCTGGTCTCCGGTGGCCGGATCGATCAGTGGCAGGGTGGCGAGGGAGGCGGCCGGCACGTCCTTGCCGCCGATGTGGTTCAGGACGGTCGTCAACTGGGCGGTGTCAGCCACGGCGCAGCGCCTCCTCGGCGGCGCTGCGCCCGGTGCGGACGGCGCCCTCCATGTATCCGGCGACCCACTGGTCCGAGCCGCAGACGTAGAACGGTGGTTCGTGCGTGCCGTGCAGCGGGCCTACGGCCATGACCTCGCCGGGCGGCCACTGGGTGACATAGCCCCGGGTCCACGGGTCGGTTCCCCACAGCCGCAGGTGGCAGGCGGTCGGCCGGAGTGCCTCGTCGCCGAACATGCCGGCCATCTCGGCGAGCAGTTCGGGGGTGCGCAGCTGAGGCGGGGTGCCGAGCAGGACGCCATAGCGCTCGGGCGGGATCAGCGCCGACAGGATGCCCTCGCTCTGCGGCCAGGTGCTGCCCAGCACGCCCTCGGCCTCGGACAGGCCGTTCAGGTCGTCGTCCCGCCAGAACGGACGGTCGTACACGGCGGCGAACTTCGCGGCCGTCGCCTGGCGCTGGCGGTGCAGAGAAGCGAGCCGGGCCTCGCTCACACCGGTGACGGCGACCTCCCGCAGCGGTCCCACGGGCAGGGCGCTCACCACGGCGGCGGCGGTGAGGACTTCGCCGGTGACGAGGCGGACGGAGCAGTGGCCGGGGCGTACGTCCAGGGCGGCGACGGGCGAGCCGAGCCGGATACGGTGACCCAGTTCGCGGCCGAGGACCTCGGCGAGCGTCGCCGATCCGTCCGCCAGCCGCAGGCCCTCCCAGTCGTCGTAGTCGTAGTCGCCCCTGCCCGAACCGGGGACCGCCGCGATCTTGCGCAGGGCGGCCAGCAGCGAGATCCGCTCGTAGGAGCCGCCCGCCAGGGCGAGTTGGCCGATGTCCCACAGGCGCACCACGGCCGGCGTCGCATGCCGGGAGCGCAGCCAGTCGGCCACGGACAGCCGGTCCAGGACGGTCGCGTCCGGATGCGACCAGGGGTCGTCGGGATCCACGGTGGCGGCCAGGGCGGTGAACTCCGCACCGAGCCGCTCGTGCAGCACCGCGTCCCCGGGGCCGAACCAGTGCGGCGGATCGCCGGCCGAGCGGCCCTCCGGCGTGGCACGGGTGATGCGGCCGGGCTCCTCGACATAGCTGGGGACCAGGTCCAGGCCCAGTTCCTTGGCGAGTCGGAGGTAGGCGGTGTGGCCGTGGCCGACCACTTCGCCGCCCAGCTGGACGATACGGCCATCGGGTGTCCGGGTCTGCTCGACCCGGCCGCCGACGCGGTCCCGGGCCTCCAGGACGAGCACGTCGGTGCCGGCGGCGGCCAGGTCCCGGGCGGCGGCGAGCCCGGCAAGACCCGCGCCGAGCACGATCACATCGTGATGCATCAGCTTCGCTTTCGTCGGTACAGGCAGGTTCGAGGGTCAGGCCAGGACCAGGCAGTGCTCGGGCCGCCAGCCGAACTCCACCGTCTCGCCGCCGCTCCAGCGGTCCTCCATGCGGGCGCGGGCCGTGTTCTGCTCCAGCACCGACAGCGTGACACCCGGGGCGAGTTCGATCAGATAGGTCGTGGTCGGGCCGCTGTAGACGGTTTCGCGGATCACGCCGCGCAGCATCGACATCCCCGGTTCGAAGTCCGACAGCCAGATCTTCTCGGGGCGCACGGACACGCTGACGGCGGTGCCGTCCGCGATGTCGGAACGGGGGCCGACGCGCAGGGCGGGACCCTTCTCCAGGGCGACTTCGCCGCCCCGGTAGGTGCCGGTCATCAGGTTGGACGTGCCCATGAAGGAGGCGACGAAGCGGGTGGCGGGGTGTTCGTAGATGTCCTCGGGGGTGCCGCACTGCTCGATGCGCCCCTCGTTCATCACGGCGATCCGGTCGGACATGGTCAGCGCCTCGTCCTGGTCGTGGGTGACGAAGACGAAGGTGATGCCGACCTCGCGCTGGATCTGCTTCAGCTCCACCTGCATCTGCCGGCGCAGTTTCAGGTCGAGGGCGGCCAGCGGCTCGTCGAGGAGCAGTACCGCCGGACGGTTGACGAGCGCGCGGGCGAGCGCGACGCGCTGGCGCTGGCCGCCGGAGAGGGTACGGGGCCCCCGGTCGGCGAGTCCGGCGAGCTGGACCAGCTCCAGCAGCTCGCCGACGCGCTGCCGGATCTCGGTCTTGGCGACGCCTTTGCGCTTGAGGCCGAAGGCCACGTTGTCGGCGACGCTCAGGTGGTCGAACAGGGCGTAGCTCTGGAAGACGGTGTTGACGTTGCGCTTGTTCGGCGGCAGCGCGGTCACGTCCTCGCCGGCGAGCAGCACCGATCCCTCGGTGGGGTCGCTGAACCCGCCGATCATCCGCAGCGAGGTGGTCTTGCCGCAGCCGGAGGGGCCGAGCAGGGAGAAGAAGTGGCCGGCCTCGATGTCGAGGTCGAGGTGGTCGACGGCGTAGGAGTCCGCGAACTGCTTGGAGACACCGTCGAGCCGGACGGCGGGGGTCGCGTCCATGGGGATCACTCTCCGGAGAGGAGGTCGAGGCCGCCGCGGCGGCCGAAGAGGCGCGGGATGAACAGGGCCAGGGCGATCAGGGCAATGGATCCCGCGAGCATCAGCGTGCCGACCGCGTTGATGGTGGGCTGCACCCCGAAGCGGATGGCCGAGTAGATCCGTACCGACAGCGGCTGGGGGTCGACGCCGGTGGTGAAGTAGGCGAGGACGAAGTCGTCGAAGACGAGCGCGAAGATCAGTACGGCGGAGGCGAGCACGGCGGGCAGCAGGGCCGGCAGGGTCACCAGGCGGACCGCCTGCCAGCGGGTGGCGCCCAGGTCCATCGCGGCCTCCTCCACCTCCGGGTTCAGCGCGGCGACCCGGGAGCGGAGGATCACCGTCACGTAGGAGATCGAGAAGGTGATCTCGGAGAGCATCACCGTGGCGGTGGACAGGGCCACGCCCAGGCCCTTGAACAGCAGCATCGATGCCACGCCGGTGACGATCTCCGGCGTGATCAGCGGCACCAGCATGATCAGGCCGGCCAGTGAGCCGAGCCGGGTGCGGCAACGGACCAGGCCGAGCGCGAGCGCCACCCCGAGGAGGACCGAACCGGCCATCGCCACCAGCGAGATCCGCAGGCTGGTGCCCAGGGAGGCGATCAGGACGTCGTCGTGGACGAAGGCGCGGTACCAGCGCAGGCTGAACCCGCCGAAGACGGTCAGGGACTTCTTCGAATTGAAGGAGAAAAGGGCTACGACGGCGATGGGCAGATAGAGCAGTGCGAAGAAGAGCGCGGTGACGCTGATCAGGATGCGGGGCTTGCGGTCGGTGCGTCCGCGCCGGGTGCGGGTCCGGGCGGCCGGACGGGCCGGGGAGGTGGCGGCGGGCTGTTTGAGGAGGGTCATCGGCGGGCCTCCGCCTCGTCCTTGCGGGTGCGCCGTAGATAGCCGAACATCCCGATCAGCAGGACCAGCATCAGCAGCATGGTGAGCGCGGAGCCCAGCGGCCAGTTCTGGCCCTGGAAGAACTTGTCCTGGATGAGATTGCCGATCATGATCTGGTCCGGACCTCCCATGAGCTGTGCGCTGACGAAGTCGCCCATGGCGGGCAGGAAGACCAGGACGAGTCCGGCCGCCGCGCCCTGCCGGGTGGCGGGCAGGGTGACGAAGAAGAACGTGCGGACCGGGCCGCCGTACAGGTCGCGGCCGGCCTCGATGAGGGAGACGTCCAGCCGTTCCAGGGCCGCGTACAGCGGGATGATCATGAAGACGACGAATCCGTAGACGAGTCCCGCGACCACGCCGACGCCGGTGTTGAGGATCTTCGTGTTGCCGTCGGCCAGTCCGACGGCGCGCAGGGCGCGCAGTACGGGTCCGTCGTCGGAGAGGACCACCGACCAGCCGTACATACGGACCAGGTAGTTGGCGAAGAACGGCACCACGATCGCGGCGATCAGCGCGTGCTTGTACCGCCCGCCGTGCAGGGCGATGGTGTACGCCACCGGGTACGCGATCAGCAGACAGATCAGGCAGGTCAGCAGCGCGTAGCCGAGGGAGCGGGCCAGGACCTCGGAGTAGGCGGGGTCGGCGAGGGCGCGCACGCCGGACAGGTCGAAGCCGAAGCGCGGGTTGCCGAGGTCGTCGGTGGTGCCGACCGCGAGGACGGCGACGAGCACCAGTGAGGCGATCAGGAAGCCGGTCATCCACAGGGTGCCGGGCAGCATGAGCCAGGTCCACATGCGGGTGCCGGTGGCGTCCCGGCCGCGTCGGCGGGTGCGTGAGGAGTGGCGGAGCAGTGCCATGGGTCAGCCCGCCTTCACGTGGGTCCAGGCGGTGTCGCGGGCGTCCTCCGCCGCGCGGCTGCCGTTGCGGAAGAACAGGTCCGCCTTCAGGTCGTCCTCGGTGACCAGGCACTCGGGGAACGGCTTGACCAGCTCGGCGTAGATCTTCTCGGAGCCGGCCACCGGCATCGGGTAGCCGATGTACTCGATGTTCTTCTTCACGTTCTCCGGCCGGAGCATGTAATCGATGAACAGCATCGCGGTGCCGGGGTGGGGGGCGTTCCAGGGGATGGCGTAACAGTCCGAGTTGATCGGCGTGCCCTCCTTGGGGGCTTCGAAGCCGAACACGGAGGGGTCCTTGGCCTGGTTGAGCATGGCGGCCATGTCACCGCTCCACGCCTGTGTCATGACCGCGTTGCCGTTGAGGAGGTTGTTGTAGCTGTCGCTGGAGAAGCCGCGCAGCCGCGGGCGAAGTGTGCCGAGCAGGGAGGTGATGCGGTCGAGGTCACCGGTGTCCCCGGTGCTGACGCCCAGCCCGAGTTCGAGGGCGCCCATGCCCAGGACCTCGTCGCGGTCGTCCAGCAGGAAGACCTTGCCCCTGGCCCTGTCGTTCCACAGGTCCTTCCAGGATCCGGTCAGCTCGCCGATCCGGTCGCGCCGCCAGCCGATGCCGGTCTTGTACGCGGTGAAGGGCACGGTGTGTGCGGAGCCGGGGTCGTACCAGGGGTCGGCAAAGTAGTCGTACGCGCCGAACACGGCGTGCGAGTGGGGGAGCTGGGAGTGGTCGAGACGGCGCAGCCGGCCGCCGCGGACCAGGCGCTGGGCCCATTTGGCGGTGGGGAAGATGATGTCGTAGCGGTTGCCGGCGTTGAGCTTGGCGACCATGCCTTCCATCGAGTCGAAGTTCGACTGGATGACCTTGACGCCGTACTCCTTCTCGAAACCCTTGAACACGGACGGGTCGACGAAGTCGGCCCAGTTGAAGTAGACGAGATCGCCGTCGACGCGCGCCCGGACCGGGGCGAGCTGCTTGGCGTCGGGCGTTTTCGCGGGCATGAACCCGCAGCCGCCGACCGCGGCGCCCAGCAGGCCGAAGGCGCCTGCCCGCAGCACGGCGCGTCGGGTCGGTGGTGGTACCTCGGGGGACATGAAGCGTCCTCTCCGTCGAGGAACGGCACAACTCCAGGGCGGGACCGGCTGGTCGGCTCACGGAGGCCCTGACTCCGTAGGGAAGACCGGTCTGGGGAGGGTGCGTGCGTGCGTCAGCGGGTGCGGGATAAGCCCGACGGGAGGCGTACGGCGGTGCACGGGTGCGGCACGGCCGCCGCGCGGCGGCGCGTCACCGGCCGTCTCCGCTCGGCTCGAGGCCCTCCAGGTCGTCCCGGACCCGGCGGGCGAACCAGCCGACCGCGACCTCGCGCTGGGACAGCGGACCCGGCTCGAACCCCGGCGTCCTGAGGCCGGTCTGCACGCGCTCCACCAGCTCGGCGTCCTCGTCGTTGGTGACCCAGCCGATGTGGATGTTCAGTCGCCGGGCCAGCTTGGTCCGGACGCTCTCCCCGTGCCGGGTGTAGAAGCCGCCAGGAATCGCCGCCCGGTCCTGGGCGGTGGGCAGGGCGGTCCACGCGAGCACGTGGTCAGGGTAGAAGTCGATGAGCGTGTTCGGATAGATCACGGCGTAGCGCCATACCCGCCGGTCGGCCTCGGTCAGTCCCGGCATAGGGGTCGCCAGCCGCTGGTAGAGCCGCTCGGTCCAGTTCGATGAGGGCTTGTCGCGCAGCGGTGATTCGAAGAGGACGTAGTTCTCCTGCACGTCCACCGTGTACGCCTGGTAGTCGAGCAGACGCATCAGGGCGGGGTGCGCCACGGGGACGTGGTAGCCCTCCAGATAGTTGTCGACGATCACCTTCCAGTTGGCGTTCTGCTCCTCGCCGCCGGCCAGGTCGTGGATGCGGTGCTTGCCCACGGGCACCAGGCCGGGGTCGGCATAGCGGCCCACGGCCTCGGCGAGCCCGGCGCAGCTCTTGGCGAGCGGAGTCGCCTCCAGGTCGAGATTGACGAAGACGAAGCCCAGGAAGGACTCCACGTTGACCGGGTGCAGTCCGAGACGGGGCTTGTCCAGGCAGGGGATCCGGCGCGCCTCGGGAGCGCCGACGAGGCGTCCGTCGAGCTTGTAGGTCCAGCCGTGGTACGGGCAGCGGATCGCCTTGCCGTCCGGCTCGGGGGCCGTGACCAGGCGCGTTCCGCGGTGCCTGCAGACGTTGAGGTGGGCGGCCAGCCCGCCGTCCTCGGTACGGACGACCAGCACTTCCCGGCCGGCGGCGGTGGCGGCCAGCCGGGCGCCGGGTCCGGGGAGGTCGGATTCATGGCAGACGAGCTGCCAGGACTTGGTGAAGATGCGTTCGGTCTCGGCCTCGGCGATGGCCGGATCGGTGTAGTAACGCGCGGACAGGGCTTCCCCGGGATGCTCGGGGAGCGGCCCCGGCGGGGCAGGGGAAGCGGCTGCTGCCCGGGTTGTCGAGGGATGCATGGAGTCCTCCTCCGCGCCGCGGCGGCGGCGATGGGCGGTGAGGCTGTGCCCGGATCGAGCGGCAGGTGCGGCTTCCGGGCCTGCCGGGATCCAGCTGACTAATTGGTTAGTCAGAGTGAGGCGACAGCGGGACCAAGTCAAGACTTGTGGGCTGACTAATTAGTTAGTTAGTGTCGGGGCAGGCGGATGGCCCGGGCCCTCAGACGGCCGCCCAGGCGCACCCCGCCCAGCCCGCGGACACCGTCCGCGCCGCACCGGGCGTCCGGATCCGGATGCCCCGGTCCCCGGGCGACGCACGGCTCCCGCCGTGCGCTCGCACCGATCCGGCCGTGCGCTCGCACCGGTCCGGACACCCTCCGTCCACGCCCGTGCACGGCCCCGGCCGGGCACCCCGTACAGCTCCCGCCCCTCTCCTCACAGGCGCCGGAGCGACCCGTCCAGGCCATCGCCGCGCCACCCCGTCTCCGGACCACCCGGAAACGGTGCGACCCCGGAGGCACGCATGAGCGCTCGCCGAAGTCTCGTATGGCTCGGCCTCACGCCGGAGCCCGAACAGGAACTGCCCGCAGCGGTGGCCGCCCTGCGGACCCCGGCGGACAACCGCCCGCCCGCGGCCCTCGTCGCCGCCGAGCGGCACCGCGTCGAGCGGCTGGTGCTGCGCGGCACGCAACGCGGCTGGCTGCGCTACCTCGGCGAGGTCACCGACCTGGTCGTCGAGGCCGCCGAGGGATCAGCGACCGACGACCCGCAGGCAGCGCTGGTGGCCGGCGAGGTCGTCCTCGATCACCACCGCATGCTGATCGGCCTGCCAGGTACCGGCTATGCACGCACGGCCATGCAGCGGCGGGATCTGGAAGGGGCATTGGCCCGGCTGCGGGCCAGCCACGGCACCGATCCCTCCGGCCACTCCCGTCACACAGGTCACTCCGAACTCAGGAGCACCGCATGACCGGCGTCATCTCCCTCCTCCCCGAAGGACGGCCCGGCCTCCTCGCCCCGCTGCTGTCCGGCGCCTGGCTGTCCGGTGGCAGCGAGGACCTCGCCCGATACCTGGCCGAAGGCGGCTACGCTCCGCTGCCCGCGCCCGACCGGTTGCTCGACCGGATCGCCGCCGCGGGGCTGCGCGGCCGCGGCGGGGCCGGTTTCCCCGCCGCCGTCAAGATCCGTGCCGTCCGCGACGCACCGGGCCCGCCCGTCGTCGTCGCCAACGGCGAGGAGGGCGAGCCCGGCTCCGTGAAGGACCGCTGGCTGCTGCGGCACCGACCGCACATGGTCCTGGACGGTCTCCGGCTGGCCGCGGCCATGACAGGAGCCGAACGCGGCTGCGTGTACCTCTCCGACGCTCGCGCCGAGCGTGCCGTACGACGGGCGCTCGCCGAGCGTCCCCCCGAGCTGCACATCGACGTCGTCAGGACCGAGCACGCGTACGTCGCGGGGGAGGAGACCGCGGTCGTACGACGCATCGACGGCGGCCCGGCCCTGCCGACGGCGAAACCCCCACGCCCCTTCGAGAGCGGTGTCGGCGGCGCGCCCACCCTCGTCGCCAATGTGGAGACGCTGGCGCGTGTCGCGCTGACGCACTCGCGTCCCGAGGCCGCGGACGATGTCGCCGGCGCCCATCTGCTGACCCTCGCGGGTGCCCGTGGCGCGGCCGCGCTGGTCGAGGTGCCCGTCGGCACGCACCTGAAAGTCCTCGCCGACCTGTGCGGGCACGGCAGAGCGGAGGCGGTCCTCATGGGCGGCCTGTTCGGCGGCCTGCACGGCGCGGGCTGGACGGACCTTCCGCTCGACCACGAGAGCCTGACCGCGGCCGGCGGAGCCCTCGGCTGCGGAGCCCTGTACTTCCTGCATCCGGAGGACTGCCCGGTCGCCGTGGCCGGCGAAGCCACCGCCTATCTCGCGGCGCAGAGCGCCCGGCAGTGCGGGGTCTGCGTCTCCGGCACCGGGGCGCTCGCCGGAACCCTCACCTCCGTCGCACGCGGCACGGCGAACCACGACACGACCGACCAGCTGCACCGCTGGTCACGGCAGCTGCCCGGCCGCGGGGCCTGCGGCCTGCTCGACGCCGCCGCCCGCATCGTCGCCACCCTCCTCGCCCACTTCCCCGACCGCGTCGACGCCCACCGCGGCTCCGCCTGCCCCGCGTGCGCGGACCCGGCACCCGAGGACGGACGCCGGTTCCGGGTGCCGATGCCCTGACCCGCACGCAGGCCCCGTCCCCGCACCCCACCAAGCCGCCCCAACCCGGCGCACCGAAAGGACCGCACATGAAACTCCTGATGGACTCCACCCGCTGCCAGGGCTACGGCCTTTGCCAGGAACCCGCGCCCGAGCTGGTCGACCTCGACGAGTGGGGCTACGCGCAGGTGCGTGAGAGCGAGGTTCCCGCGGACGGCGAGGACGCCGCCGCTGCCGCCGTCGCCGCCTGCCCCAACTCCGCGCTGCGGATGGTGAAGTGAGATGGGACGTGATCTGTCGGCCCTCTTCGACCCCATCTCCGTCGCCGTCGTCGGAGCCAGCGACGACCCCGCCAAGTACGGCCACGCCATCGCCGCGCAGGCCGTCCGCGCGAACGGCCGCCGCCCAGTCCACCTGGTCAACCGGCGCGGCGGCACGGTGCTCGGCCGTTATGCCGCCCCCAGCCTGAGCGCGATCGGCGAGCCCGTCGACCTGGCCGTGGTCTCGGTGCCTGCCGCGGGCTTCGAGGACGCCGTCGACGAGGCCCTGCGGTGCGGGGCCCGGGCGATCGTCGCGATCACGGCCGGCTTCGCCGAGACCGGCGACGCGGGCCGGAGCCGCCAGCAGGCCGTCGCGGAACGCGTACGTGCCGCCGGTGCTGTGATGGTCGGGCCCAACTGTCTGGGGATCGCCGACAACACCACCGACCTCTTCCTCGCCTCCGACACCTTCACACCCGGTGGCATCGCGCTGCTCAGCCAGAGCGGCAACCTCGCGCTGGAACTCCAGCTGCGCTTCGCGCCGCACGGCCTCGGCTTCTCCCGGTTCGTCTCGCTCGGCAACCAGGCCGACGTCACCCTCGTCGACCTGCTCGCCGACTGCGCCCGGCACGAGGGCACCCAGGCCGTCGCGGTCTACGCGGAGGACTTCGCCGACGGACGTGCCTTCGCCGAGGCGGCCGCCGACGCCGGGAAGCCCGTCGTGCTGCTCACGGCCGGACGCGGCGACGCCTCCGCGCGCAGCGCCCAGTCGCACACCGGTGCGCTGACCACCTCGGCCGACGTGGTGACCGCGGCCTGCCGCGACGCCGGTGTGCAACTCGTCGCCACGCCCCGCGAACTCACCGTCGTCCTGGCCGCGTTGAACGGCGCACGCCGGGCTTCTGGGCAGCGGGTCGCCGTGCTCACGGACGGCGGCGGCCACGGCGTCGTCGCCGCCGACGCCGTCGAGGCGACCGGCCTGACCGTGCCCGAGCTGCGGGAACCGACGCGGCAGCAGCTGCGGGACACCCTGTGGGAGCAGTCGGCCGTCGCCAACCCGGTGGACCTCGCCGGGATGGGTGAGCAGGACCCCGGCTCGTACGCGGAGACCGTCGACGCCCTGCTTGCCGCCGAGGAGGTCGACGCCGTTCTGATGACCGGCTACTTCGGTGGCTATGCGGCCGCCGCCGGCGGGCTCGGCGGAGGAGGCACGGTGCTCGCGAACGGGGAACAGGAGGCGGCGCGCCTCATCGCCACCCGGCACCGGGCCACCGCGAAACCGATCGTGGTGCAGTCCATGTATCCCGAGTCACCGAGCTGCCGAACCCTCGCAGCGGCCGGCATCCCGGTCTTCTCCGCCACCGAGGACGCCGCACGCGCCCTCGCGGCGACGGCACCCGGCGCACGGCGCGCAGGCGTCACACCGCTTCCCCCGGTCGCATCCCCGCTGCGCGAAAGCGGCTATATGGAGACCCGCCGAGCACTCGAAGCGGCCGGGCTGGCCTTCCCTGCCGCACGCGAGATCCACGACGAGACTGAACTGCTCGCCGCGGCCGAGGAGTTCACCGGACCCTATGTCCTCAAGGCCCTCCACCTGCTGCACAAGTCGGACGCGGGCGGAGTGGCACTGGGACTCGCCGGACCCGACGAACTGCTCGCCGCCTTCCGGGACATGCACGACCGGCTCGGCGCCTCCTCCTACTCGGTGGAGGCCATGGCGGACCTGACCGACGGCATCGAACTGATCGTCGGGGTCAACCGCGACCCGCGCTTCGGCCCGGTCGCGATGGTGGGCCTGGGCGGAGTGCTGGCCGAGGCGCTGCACGACGTCGCCTTCACTCTGGCTCCCGTCCCCGCGGACCACGCCCTGCACCTCCTGCGCGGGCTGCGCACCGCCGCCCTGCTCGACGGGGTGCGCGGCCGCCCGCCCGTCGACGTCGCCGCCGCAGCGGCCGCCGTCGAGACGATCACGGCGTTCGCCGCCGCCCACCCGGAGATCGCCGAGATCGAGGTCAATCCCCTGCTCGTCGGCCCCCGCGGTGTCCTCGCCCTCGACTCCCGAGCCGTACTCGCCTGACCGGCCCCGCCCGAGCAGGGCCGCCCGCCGGTCACCCGACCTGGTTCACCCGCCCCGGCTCACGGACCCACCTGCCTCGTCCCTATCGAAACACCCCGCCCTGCCTGTACCGACCCACCCGCCCCGCCTGTACCGACCCACCCGCGCCCCGCACGCCGTCCCGCCGACCGAAGAGGCCCCCATGGACATGCGCTACACCCCCGAGCAGGCCGACCTCAAGCGCCGCGCCGCCGACTACGCACGCCTGCTCATGCGTTACGAGGACCAGTCCGAGCAGGCCGGCGGCCCCCTGCCGCAGCAGCTCGTCACCGAGCTGACCCGGGCCGCCATGGACGCCGGCGTCTACGCCATCAACATGCCCGCCGAGTGGGGCGGCGCCGGACTCAGCCTGCTCGACCAGGTCATCGTGGAGGAGGAGTTCGGCAAGGTCACCAACTGCCTCTGGGACATCCCCTGGCGACCCGCCAATGTCCTCGCCCACGGCGACGAGCGGCAACGCGAGAAGTACCTGATGCCCGTCATCCGCGGGGAGAGGTTCGACGCGTTCGCCGTCACCGAGCCGGGCGCCGGCTCAGACCCGTCCTCCGGCACCTCCACGGCCACCCGGACCGACGGCGGATGGCTGCTCAATGGGGAGAAGTGGTTCGTCACCTGCGGCGACATCGCCGACTTCCTGCTGGTCCAGGCGGACGCCGGCCCCGAGCTGCTGCCCACGCTGTTCTTCGTGGACAAGGCCGCGCCGGGGGTCGAGATGACCCGTGTGCCGCACTTCATGCACTCCGCGGTCAACGGGCACCCCGAGTTCACCTTCACTGATGTCTTCGTGGCCGACGAGGACGTCCTGGGCGGCGTCGGCAACGGGTACGAGCTGACCAAGGAGTGGTTCACCGACGAGCGCCTGATGATCGCGGCGCGCACCGTCGGCGCGGCCGAGCGCGCCCTGCAGCTCGCCCGTGACTGGGCGCTGGAGCGCGAACAGTTCGGCGCCCCGATCGCCTCGTACCAGCTGATCCAGGGGATGCTCGCCGACTGCGCCGTCGACATCGCGGTCAACCGCGCCTACACCCACCAGGTCGCCTGGGAGGCCGACCAGCCGCACACCGACCGCAAGACGCTGCACGCCAAGGCCTCCACCGCCAAGCTCGCCGCCAGCGAGGCCGCAGGCCGCGTCGCCGACCGCTGTCTGCAGATCTTCGGCGGCCGTGGTTACGACCGCACCTACCCCGTCGAGCGCATGTACCGCGAGCTGCGCGTCGACCGGATCTGGGAGGGCACCTCCGAGATCCAGCGCCTGATCATCGCCAACGAGCTGATCAAGCGCGGCACCCGCGCCCTGGCCCTGCCCACGCACTGAAACCGTCCACCCCCGAACACCGCACAGCGAGGACTTCCATGGACTTCCGCCTCACCCCGCGCCAGGCGCAGCTCAAGGCCGACGCGCGCGCCCTCACCGACTTCATCGCCGCCTACGAGATCCAGTGCGAGGAGGAGAACGGTCTGCCCGCGAGCGCTCACGCCAAGATCCGCGACGCCGTCCTGGACGCGGGGCTCCAGGCCGTCAACATGCCGGCCGAATGGGGCGGCGCCGGACTCACCATCGCCGAGCAGGCCACCGTGCAGGAGGAACTGGGACGCCTCACCGGCGCCCTGTGGGACATGGTGTGGCGCCCCGCCAACGCGCTCCGCTTCTGCACCCCCGAGCAGCGCGAGCGCTTCCTGGTCCCGGTCATCAAGGGCGAGCGGCGCGACTGCTACGCCGTCACCGAGCCGGGCGCGGGCTCGGACCCGCAGAACCTGGCCACCACGGCCACGAAGAACGAGCGCGGCTGGGTGCTCGACGGCGAGAAGTGGTTCGTGACGGTCGGCGACCACGCCGACTTCATGATCGTGCTCGCCGCTGCGGGCCCGGACCGCGCACCGACGTTGTTCCTCGTCGACAAGGACACGCCGGGCATAGAGATGACGCGGGTCCCGCGCTTCATGCACACCTTCGTCTACGAGCACCCCGAGTTCACCTTCACCGACGTGCAGGTGGGCGACGACGCCGTACTCGGTGGCATCGGCGAGGGGTACGACATCACGCGCTCCTGGTTCACCGAGGAGCGGCTGATGATCGCGGCACGCACCACCGGCGCCGCCGAGCGGGCTCTTGAGCTGTCCCGTGACTGGGCGGTGGAGCGCGAGCAGTTCGGCGCCCCCATCGCGTCGTACCAGCTGATCCAGGGGATGCTCGCCGACTGCGCCGTCGACATCGCGGTCAACCGCGCCTACACCCACCAGGTCGCCTGGGAGATCGACCAGGCCTCGGCCGAGGACCGCAAGACGCTGCACGCCAAGGCCGCGATCGCCAAGCTCTCGGCGAGCGAGGCCTCGGGCCGCGTGATCGACCGCTGTCTGCAGATCCACGGCGGCCGCGGCTACGACCGTGCGTACGCAGTCGAGCGGCTCTACCGCGAGCTGCGCGTGGACCGGATCTGGGAGGGCACCTCCGAGATCCAGCGGCTGATCATCGCCAACGAGCTGATCAGGCGCGGCACGGGGGTCCTCGATCTGCCCGTCGCATGACGCGTCCCAGGGCCGGGGCCGCCACGCGCCCCGGCCCGTGGGACCACCCCGTCCGGCCAGGCACCGGGCGGCTTCGGCACAGATCGCCACACATCGGAGAGGAAGAGGGATGACCGACATCGAGCGCGTCGGGGTCGTCGGCTGCGGCCTGATGGGCGCCGGCATCGCCGAGGTCTGCGCCCGCGCCGGCGTGCCGGTGACGGTCGTGGAGCGCGACGCGGAGGCGGCCCGTGCGGGCCTGCGGCGCATCACCCGCTCGCTCGACCGGGCCGTGGTGCACGGCAGGCTCGACGCCGAACGACGCGAGACAGCCTCGGCCATGATCACCGTGGTCGACCGGATCGAGGCGCTGCACGACCACGACCTGGTGATCGAGGCGGTGCCGGAGGACGAGGGCCTCAAACTCGACGTCTTCACCCGCCTCGACTCCGTGATCACCGGCGACCACACCATCCTGGCGACCAACACCTCCTCCATCCCGGTCATCCGGCTCGCCACCGCGACCACCCGCCCCGATCGCGTCGTCGGCGTGCACTTCTTCAACCCCGTCCCGGTCCTGCGGCTCGTGGAACTGGTGCCGTCGCTGCTGACCTCGCCCACCACCGAGGCACGGGCGGAGGCGTTCGTGACCGGGGCCCTCGGCAAGGAGGTCGTCCGGACCCGGGACAAGGCCGGCTTCATCGTCAACGCGCTTCTGGTCCCCTACCTGCTGGCCGCCGTCCGCATGGTGGAGTCGGGCAGCGCGACGGCCGAGGACATCGACCGCGGGATGGTTCTCGGCTGCGCACACCCGCTCGGCCCGCTGGCCCTGACGGACCTGATCGGCCTGGACACCACCCGCGCCATCGCCGAATCGCTGTACGCCGAGTTCCGCGAAGCGCAATACTCACCGCCACCCCTGCTGTCCCGGATGGTGGAGGCCGGTCTGCTGGGGCGGAAGTCCGGACGAGGCTTCCATGTGTACGAAGAACAGCCGCAGGGTGAGGCGGCGACACCGGCGAGGCCGCAGTGAGGGAAAATGGTCACCGCGTACGATCACCGAACGAGGGGAGCCGCAGGGTGTCCACGAAGGTGCGCACGGCAGACACGCGCGAGCGCATCCTGACCGCGGCGTGCGAAGTCATCGCCGAGATCGGCTTCGAGAAGATCCGTATGCGCATGGTCGCCGAGCGGGCCGGTGTGTCCACGGCGCTGCTGCACTACCACTTCGACACGCGCGAGAAGCTGTTCACCGAGGCGATGACCCACTCGTTCGCCAACACCGCCGTCGACCTCGAACGCGACGCGGAGACGGCGTCGGCGGCGGTCATCCTGGCCCGCATCCTGCGCAGCCTGCTGCCGACCGATCCGGAACTGCAGCAGGACTGGCGGCTGTGGCAGGAACTCTGGGCCCGGGCCCTGCGCGACGAGACCACGCGGGCCTTCGCCGTGGACCTGTACGCGCAGCTGCACGGCTGGGTGGCCGGAGCGGTACGGCGCGGTATCGCCTCCGGCGAGTTCGAGCCGACCGATGTGGACGACCTGAGCACGCTCGTCCTGTCCCTGAGTGACGGCTACGGCATCCGGCTCATGCTGCGTGATCCGACGGTCACCCTGGACACGGCGCTCTCCTCCGTCTGGCGCCAGGTGTCCGCGGCGCTGGGCCTGCCGGACTCGCTGCCGGTGGAGTGAGCCGCCGGCGGACGCGGCGGCGGCCGAGCGGGCCCTGGTGCACCTCGCGACGCTCGGGCAGGAACGCACACGCCTGATGTCGGGGTCCGTCGGGCACGTGCCGGCGGTCGGGAAACCCACCGGCTCCGCCGTGCCCGGACTCCTCGCGAAAGGGGACCGCCTGGACGGGTGTCCGCCCGGGCTCCTCGGCGTGCCCACCGACTCGTGTGCGGGGACAGGCAATTGAGGACTCGATTGGCATGGACCTGACTTGCTGTGACGGCTAGGCTCTGCCCCGCACGGATGAGAGCGCTCTCAGTCATCGGCTGTTCCACCCCCACCCAGCTGGAACGACGAAGGGCAACCCCCATGAGACGCAAGAGACTCATGCACACCGGCCTGGCCGCCCTGTTGATGCTCGGCGGCTTGACCGCCGCCGGTACGCTCCCCGCATCGGCGAGCGACTCCGCCGCCCCCACGGCGCCCGCGCCCGCCTCCGACGGACTGCTGTCCGCGATGCGGCACGACTTCGGCCTGACCAAGGCCCAGGCCGAAGAGCGCCTCAAGGCCGAGCGGACGGCCACGAAGCTCGACCCGAAGGCACGCAAGGTCGCCGGGGACGCGTACGGCGGTTCCTGGTTCGACGTGAAGAGCGGGCGGCTGACCGTGGCCGTCACCCCAGGCGCCTCCGCCGGCACGCGCAAGGAACTTCGGGCAGCGGGTGCCACGATCCGCACCGTCCGGCACAGCGCACGGCAGCTCGACGCGGCCAAGGCGCGCATCGACCGGCTGTCCGCGCCCTCGGGCGTGAGCAGCTGGCACGTCGATCCGGCGGCCGGCTCCATCGTCGTCGACGTGGTCCGCCACAAGCTCGCCGACAACGATGTCCAACGGTTCCTGGCCCGCGCACGTCAGGCGGGCCCCGTCACCGTCGGGACGGTCGCGAAGGCGCCGGGCACCCTCGCGGCGGGCACGGTCGGCGGCGACCCCTACTACACGGGCAACGTCCGCTGTTCCATCGGCTTCTCGGTGTACGGCGGGTTCGTCACCGCCGGGCACTGCGGGCAGCCGTTCGCCGCCGTCTACGGCTGGGACGGCTCCTACGTCGGCAATTTCCAGGGTTCGTCGTTCCCGGACAACGACTACGCCTGGGTCAGCGTGGGCAGCGGCTGGTGGACGGTTCCGGTCGTACTCGGCTGGGGCACGGTGTCCGACCAGCTCGTACGGGGCTCGGCCGTGGCGCCCCCCGGCTCCTCCATCTGCCGCTCGGGATCGACCTCGCACTGGCACTGCGGCACGGTGCTGGCCCTCAACGAGACGGTCAACTACAGCCAGGGCTCGGTGCATGAGCTGACGAAGACCAGCGTCTGCGCGGAACCGGGCGACTCCGGAGGCTCCTTCATCAGCGGCGACCAGGCACAGGGTGTCACCTCCGGCGGCTGGGGCGACTGCACCGGCGGCGGCGAGACCTGGTTCCAGCCGGTCAACGAGATCCTCAACCGGTACGGGTTGACCCTGCACACCGCCTGACCGGCTGACCACCTGACTCCGTACGGGGGTTCCGCCGGCCGGCGGCACGACGGAACCCCCACCTCGCGAGGACGCCTGTGCGGCTACAGCAGCCGCCACAAGTGGTCGTCGATGCCGTTGTCCGTGAACTGAACCACCTGGGCGCTGTTCGCGTTGGACATTCCGTCGACGCCGGGGACCTTGCCGCTGTTCCTGCTCAGGAGGCGGAACCAGCCGTCGCCGTTGCCCGGCCGGGTGGAACGCGGCCTACCTGGCCCGGGCGGAGCCCTCCCACATCCCGGGCACCCTGCTGCCGCCGGTGTGCATCAGGGTCGCCAGCGCCCGCAGTGCCGCCGCGAACGCCACCGGGTTTCGCAGGAACTCCATGTGGATGCCGGGAAATTCGGCCCACGGCACCCCGATCCGGCGCGCGATCTCCACCGAGGGCCGGGCGTAGTACGCGCCACGGTCCTCCGCACCGGCGCCCAGCACGAGGGGAAAGGGCGCGGCTCTCAGAGCGGCCTCGTCCGGCCGGAAGGCGGCGAAGCCCGGCCACTCGGAGCCGAAGAGATGATCCTGGTTGGTGAGAAAGCGCCGCCAGAGATCGTCGGGCCAGCGATACGTCCCCTCGCCTCGCACCGTCCGTGCGAATCGGCGGCCCGCCGCCCCTCCGCCGCCCTCGGCGTAGCACGCGGCCACCTCCGCGAAGAACCCGCGGGCCGGATCGTCGTCGGGCAGGACGTTCACCGCGGGCGGCTCGTGCGCGATCAGACCCGACACCACCTCGGGGTACGACGCCGCCAGCGCGAGCCCGATGATCGCGCCTCCGCTGTTGCCGAAGACCAGCGCTCGGCCGTCGGCCAGGCCCTGGAGGAGCCTGCGGGCGTCGGCCGCCTGCTGCGCCAGCCGCATCGGTGTCCCGGACCGCCCCGTGCTGCGGGAGTTGCCTCGCCGGTCGTAGGTGATCACCGTGAACGCGTCGGCGAGTTCGCCGGCGATCGCGCTGTAGTACCCGGCATCTCCGCCGGCCCCGCTGATGAGCAGCAACGCCGGTCCGCTACCGCGGATCTCGTAGTACAGCTCGGCCTGGTCGACCTCGAACATGCCACTGTGCATGCCTGTACTCCGTTCTCCGCGAGGCGAGCCATTGCCATTGTCGCTGCCGCTGCCGGGTGTGCTGGGCGTGTCCGGCCCACCGCTGCTCCGTACGACAGGTAACCCCAGGTAAGAGGTGTAAATCATAACGATCTCGGCGTAAACCTTGTGTGATCCCTGAGTGCCTCTAGCCTCCCGGCATGGCATTTCTTTCAAGTCGCCGCAAACGGGCACGCCTTGCCCCGGAACTCGACGACCATGACCTGGGCAGGCTGCTGAAGTCTCTCCTGGCCACCACGAGGACCGGAACGATCGCGACGACGGACCTGTGCGTGGCGCAGATGTCACGGCTCCTGGACCAGGAGCCGGGTGACTGGGACCGCCGCACCCACCGCATCGGCGTCCTGGCGGACTACCTGACCGATTCACATCTGCCGAGGTCGTGGGCCGCGCGCGAACCGCGCAACGCGAGCGCGCTCCTGCTGAACGCCTGGACCCAGCTCGCCCGCGCCCGTTCACAGGGACGCCCGGACGACACGGCCGATGCCACCGACATCTGTCTTCGCGCCGCCGAACTCGCCCCGGAGGACCCCACTCCGTGGGTGGCCCTCCTCGGCGTGGCACGCCTCCAACGCTGGGAGCAGTCCCAGGTGTTCGGAGTCTGGAACGAGGTGCTCGTGCGTGATCGCTGGAACCGCGAGGCCTACCTGAGCATGCTGGGCTACCTCACCCCGGAGGAATCGGGCTCGCGCATGCAGGTCCTGGAGTTCGTGGACGCCCTGCGTGCACGCATGCCCGCGAACGCGCCGTGCGCGGCGACGGAACTCACCGCTCAGGTCTTCCAGTACCAGTCCGTCCTCGACCGGGGCGGATTCGAAGCGCTGGTGGCGCGCAATCACTGGTCCCACGCGATGGCCGCCGACGCACTCGACCGCGTCGTCCAGACCTGGGCGCAGCCGGGATTCCTGCGCCACGCCAAGGCGCTTGCCGATCTCAATGTTCTCGCCTACGCGCTGATGGCCGCCGACCGGCGCCGCGAAGCGCGTCCGGTCTTCGAGGCACTCGGCGTCACGGTCACCGCGTGGCCCTGGCGGGCCGGTGGCGACCCGCTGGAGGAGTTCGACCAGGCGCAGCGGAGGGCCACCGCCGGGATGTGACGGTGCCCGCGCCCGGCTCGTCCGGGCTGGCTCCGGAGGCCGGAGGGCTTGATCACCGGATGGGGGCGGGCATCATCCGGTGTGCCGTTGCCGAGTGAAGTGCCTGCCTGTCGGCCGGACCGTGTCGGGCAGTCATCGTGCGGCGTACCGGCCCAGCGCCCGGATCGCGGCCTTGTGTGCGTGGGCGGAAGCAGGGTGCCGAGCGGAGACCCTGTCTCGTCGATCATGTGACACGTCTTGACGAGGCAGGCTTCGAGGGCGCCAGTGGATCTGTCGAGCGGCGGTAGTCGGTCGAGGGCGCCGGCGGCTTCCCGCTCAACCGCCCGGGGTGTCCCGTCGCCGCAGCACGCGGGCCGCTGCTTCCGCCCGCTCCACCCGGGACATCAGGCGGTCCCGCCTCCTGGGCGACCAAGCCAGCTCGGCCGCGACCAGGACGACCACCAGCCACGACACCAGGGCCTCCCGTGCTGCTCCGGCCACGGTGTCGTACCCGGCCAGGGCCACCGCCACCGCGCCGACGAGCACCAGGACCCACCACCGGAGCCGGTCCTGCTCCCGGGCTCTGCGCAACGCCTCGGCATACCGGACGACCGCGGGTGCCAGCCGGCCGTCCCCGATGACCTCACCTCGTCGGGCGGCCCGTACCACCCGCGCCCGGTCCGCGGGCTCCAGGTGCGAGCCGTCGGGCCACAGCCTGCTCATCCGGCGGGCGCCCCGGACGCCGTACAACGGAGTGAGCACCACGACGACGACAGCGGCGCCCACCCATGAGCCGGACTCGACGACGACGAAGGCGCCGAAGAAGAAACCGACACCAAGACCGACACCCAGCGCCCTGCGCACCGGGCCCCCTTGCCACACCCAGCCCGGAACCAGATCCACACGCCCATGCTGGCCGTCACCGCGGCCTCCGGCAATCACCGCACCAGCGAGTCGGCGGGAGGACCGGTTGCGAGCAGTCGGCCGACCGGACCGCTGTTCGCCGCGCGCTCCGGTTCGCCGGGGCAGTACCAGCTGGGTTTTTTCGTAAGACTGGCTATCGTGGAGAGCATGAAACGGACATCGTTCACCGGTTGGCCGTGCTCGATCGCGCGGGCCATCGACCTGCTGGGAGACCACTGGACGCCTCTCGTCGTACGCGAGGCGTTCTACGGAATCAGCCGCTTCGACGAGTTCCAGCAGGAACTGGGCATCGCGCGCAACACGCTGACCGACCGGCTGCGCCGCCTGGTGGACGAAGGGGTGCTGGAGAAGCGCCCCTACGAGGCCGAGCCACCGCGCTACGACTATGTACTCACGGAGAAGGGGCGCGACCTGTTCGCCGTGCTGGCCGCGATGTCCCGTTGGGGCGACCGGTGGCTGGCCGGAGAGGAGGGCGTTCCCGTGGTGTTCCACCACCACACGTGCGGCCACGACGCGACGGCCGAAGTGGTGTGCTCCATGTGCCGGAAGCCCCTGCGGTCCCAGGACACGTCCATGCGGATGGGTCCCGGCTATCCCGAACGGCTCAAGCGCCGGCCGGATGTGCAGCGCCGGTTCGGCACGGCCTGATGCCGACGCCGAACGTCGCTGCATGCCTTGACAGGTGAGTTTCATAAAGCAACTCTGAAGGTCAGGCGGTCACACCTTTGATGGCGAGGAGGCTGGCGGACTTGGAGTGGACAGGCGCGCGCTACGCGGACAAACCCACGATCGAGGTGCGGACCTGGATCGACGCCCCGCCGGACCGGGTGTGGGCCCTGGTGAGCGACATCGACCTGATGCCGCGCATGAGCGAGGAACTCCAGTCGGTCGAATGGCTCGACGGCGCTGCCGGGCCCGCGGTGGGCGCCAGGTTCCTCGGCCGCAGCAGGCACGAGGCGCTCGGCGAGTGGACGACGACCTCGCAGGTGATCGAGTGCGAACCCGACTCGGTGCTCGCCTGGGCGGTGGAGGATCCGGCCACCCCCTCCGCGGTCTGGCGCTTCCGGCTCCGGTCCGAGGACGGGGGCACGGAACTGTCGGAGTGGATGCAGTTGGGCCCGGGACGTTCCGGGCTGTCCGTCGCGATCGACCGGATGCCCGACAAGGAGCAGAAGATCGTGTTCGTGCGGCTGCGCGAGTTCGAGCGAGGCATCACCTCGACCCTGGCACAGATCAAGAAGCGGGCGGAGGCGTGATGCGCACGGCGACCACGGTCGAGGCCTCGGGCGGCGAAACCCGGTCTCAGCAGGCGGACTTCGTCGTCGAGGCAGAAAAGCTGGGCCTGGACATCTGCTGGGTCGCGGAGGCGTGGGGCTCCGACGCACCCTCCGCGCTGGGCTACTACGCCGCGCTCACCGACCGGATGCTGCTGGGTTCCGGCGTCATGCAGCTCGGCACGCGCACCCCGGCGGCCGTCGCGCAGACCGCCATCACGCTCTCCAACCTGTCCGGCGGGCGCTTCCTGCTGGGCCTGGGCGCCTCCGGTCCACAGGTCGTCGAAGGGCTGCACGGTGTCTCGTTCGCCCGGCCGCTGCGGCGCATGCGGGAGACCGTGGAAATCGTCCACCGACTGTTCGAGGGCGGAAAACTCTCCTACTCCGGAGCGGAGTTCACCGTCCCGCTGCCGGGCGGCGAGGCGGTCCCGATGCGGCTGTCGATGCGGGCCGAGCACCGGATCCCCCTCTACCTCGCCGCGTTGTCCCCGGCCATGCTCCGGCTGACGGGGGAGGTCGCCGACGGCTGGCTGGGCACCAGCTTCGTACCCGAGGGCGCGGACGGCGCCTACTTCGTCCACCTCGACGAGGGCCTGGCCCGCAGCGGTCGGTCCCGCTCCGCCCTGGACGTCTGTCAGGGCGCCGAGGTCGCGTTCGCGCCCGACGAAGAGGCGCTCGGGGCGATGACGGCCTCACGGAAGAAGGAACTGGCCTTCAGCCTGGGCGGCATGGGGTCGGCGTCCACGAACTTCTACAACCGAGCCTACAGTCGGCAGGGCTGGGCCGACGTCGCCGCCGAGGTGCGAGAACGCTGGCAGGCCGGCGACCGGGACGGAGCGGCAGCCCTGGTGACCGACGAGATGGTGCTCGGTACGACGCTGATCGGCACCGAGGCCATGGTGCGCGACCGGCTGGCGGTGTGGCGCGACGCGGGCGTGGACACCGTACGGCTCTATCCGGCCGGGGAGACGCTCGCCGACCGGCTCGCCACCTTGGGCAGGGCGATCGAGCTGGTCAACGAGGTGGTGTGAACGTTCCGGCCCGGTCCGCACCCGACTGGCTCCGTTGTCACCGGCTCGTGGTCCCGGGCACGTGGTAGCCCTCGCCTCGCACCTTGGGCCGGGCGGCCACCACGTCCGCGGGCCAGGAGGTTGTGATCGTCCGTGACTCGCCGGGAAGCAGCCACAGACAGTTGTCGCTGTAGAGCGCGGGCAGCACACGGTGCCCGGACCGGGCGTCGAGGAGCGACAGACGGAGCATGGCCGCGACTGCGAGCCCCGGTTGGCCACGTGTGCGGCTCGTGGCGCGGTCGGCCCGAACGGCGGTTCACCTCGATGACGTCGATCGAAACCCGCGTCCGCCGAAGCCTGTTCGGGGCCCGCATGGCTTCGGGATCGCGATGGCGCCAGTAGGTGTTCTCCGAGAGCGGCGAGCCCTGCGCGTCCGCAAGGCGCAGGCGGAGCAGGTGGAGGTCCGGCAGCCCGTCCTTCTCGTGTGCGGTGAGCGCGGTCGTGGTGGCAGAGGCCGCGATGTCGACCGTCGCGCGTTGCTCGGGGGCGACCTGGCGGCCGGCCAGGCCGTACCACCGGGCGACCACGGTGGCGCCGGAGATCGGCCGCGCGGTGTGGTTGACTGCGTATGCGCGGTCACGGCACTGCCGACGACCGTGGTCGAGCCCGTCGGCGCGGGCGACGCCTTCGCGGCGGGCTTCCTCCCGGGGCTGCTCCAGGGACGGACGACGGCACGTGCCCTCCGGCTGGGCCGCATCACCGCGGTCTCCACGCTCAAGGTGACGGGGGATCACGGTTCCCAGCCGGCCGCGGAGGACATCGAGCGGCTCCTCGACCTGACGTCCCAGGACTGGCAGCGGTACGAGGACACGGCCACGCGGGCCGGTGCAGCCGGCGGTCGACAGTGCACGGGAGGGGCGCGCGAGGAGGCAGCGGGAGCCGGGGTGTGATCGCGCGGTGGGACGGGTGTGGTGTGCGCCGGGGGGCGCACCTCGGTATGCCCCGGATACATGCGCTTTGCGCCGTTGCGACCGTGCCGCTCCAGGCTGAAGGATCAATGACGGCCCCGGGATCCGGGCTCGTCCGACCCCTTGTCCCACCCGCACGGGAGCACCCGCATGCTCAACGTACCCAAAGAGATCTTCACCGACCTCTCCGTCGTCCTCACGGGCTTCGACCGGGCGGAACTCGCCGGGACAGGCCTGGTCGACACGTACTACGACACGCTGCTGCGGATCATCGGCGAGCGGGAGGCCGGGCAGCTGTTCAAGGTCGCCGCCGAGTCGCTCGCCATGGACCGGCTGGCGAGCGGCGGCCACGCGGCCCTCGAACGGGCGGTCATCGAGGCTCCGCGTTTCGCCCCGGTCGTCGTCAGCCTCATCAAGCTCTGGTACCTGGGCAGTTGGTACCCGCTGTCCGGCGACTACCGCGATGTCAACGGCTCCACGGCGGACGACGTCGAGCACGTCGTCTCCGCCCAGGGCTACCGCGAGGGCCTGGTCTGGGCCGCGGCCGGCGCGCACCCGATGGGCGCCAAACCGCCCGGCTTCGGCTCCTGGGCCGAGCCCCCGTACCTGCCCCCGATCTCCTGAGCCGAGGAGCCCATGAGCAACGAGCACGACGAGACCCCCGAGCACTTCGACATCGTTCTCGTCGGCGGCGGTGTCTCCGCGGCCACCGTGGCCAAGACGGTCATCGACCAGGCCGCGAAGCAGAACCACCATCCCCGCATCCTCATCCTGGAGGCGGGCCGGGCCACGGCGATGAGCGCCGACAAGTACGTGACCTACGTGGAGGCCTACCACGAGGCACTCGCCAAGGTCCCCAACTCGCCGTACCCGGCGACCGGTTCGGCGCCCCAGCCGGACGTGCTGGACATCGCGAAGCCGCCCGGTGACAAGGGGTACTTCGTACAGAAGGGCCCGATGCCCTTCGGCAGCGACTACGCCCGCTCGCTCGGCGGCACCACCCTGCACTGGCTGGGCACCTGTCTGCGGATGCTCCCCAACGACTTCCGGATGCACACGACGTACAAGCGAGGCGTCGACTGGCCCAAGGACCTCGGGTACGAGCGGATGAAGCCGTACTACGAGCGCGCCGAATGGGACATCATCGGGGTCGCGGCGAACGTCGAGCACCAGTACTCCCCCGGGTACGTCGACCGACCCGAGCAGTTCTTCGCTACCAGCGACCCCAAGAAGACCCGGGACGGGAAGTACATCTTCCCGATGGAGGAGATCCCTTCCAGCCACCTCGATCGGCACCTGGCCAAGGTGGCCGACGGTCTGGAGGTCAGGCTGCCCGACCAGGAGCACCCGGCCGCCACCTTCGAGATCAGGATCAGCAACACCCCGGTGGCGCGCAACTCCACTCCGAACACACCGGACTACGAGCCCGTCGGCGCCGTCGGCAACGCCGACCAGGGGACCCGCTGCGAGGGCAACTCCAGCTGCATCCCGATCTGTCCCGCACAGGCCAAGTACAGCGCGCTGAAGACGCTGTACGAGATGATCGTGAAGTACCCCGACCGGCCGCCGAAGGAAGGGGAGAACTCCAGGGCCAGGGTGGCCGTGCGCAGCCAGTCCGTCGTCATGCGGGTGCACCACGACCAGAAGAAGGGCACGAAGGGGAAGGTCGGCGGCCTCACCTACAAGACGTACCACGCGGACGGCGGTTGGCAGGAGAAGAGCGTCACCGCCGGCGTCTACGTCCTCGCCGCGAACGCCATCGAGAACGCCACTCTGCTGCTCGCCTCCGATGGCGCCGCCAACAACAGCGGGCAGGTCGGCAAGAACCTGATGGACCACCCGCTGCTGCTCACCTGGGGCCTGCTCCCCGACCCCGCAGGCGCCTTCCGGGGCCCCGGCTCCACGTCCGGCATCCCCGCCTTCCGGGACGGCGCCTTCCGCGCCGACCGCACCGCGTTCCGCGTGGAGATCGGCAACTGGGGCTGGAACTTCCCGGAGAACGCCCCCTACGACACCGTCCACGACCTGGTCGGCGGCGGCCGGGACGGCAGGGCGAAGCTCTACGGCAAGGAACTGCGCAAGAGGCTCGGGGACATCCTGCCCCGCCAGTTCAGGATCGCCTGGGAGCTGGAGCAGGACCCCCAGGACAGCAACTGCGTCACGATCGACCCCGACAAGTACGTCGACCATCTCGGCAAGCCCCGCCCGGTCATCCACTACGACCTCTCGGACTATGTGAAGGCGTCGCTGCCCTGGGCGGCGGAGGCGAGCAGGCAGCTGTTCGCGCGGCTCGGCATGAAGGACCAGGTCAGGCGCCCGGAATACCGGACGGGCGACTACACCCACTGGGAAGCGGGTGACGCGGCCGAGGTGCGGTACGACGGCAAGACCTACTGGGTGCGAGGCGCGGGGCACGTCGTGGGCACCCACCGGATGGGCGACGACCCCGCCAAGTCGGTCGTCGACAGCTACCAGAGGAGCCACGACCTGGAGAACCTCTACATCGTCGGCTGCGGCAGCATGCCCACGCTGGGCACCTCCAACCCGACGCTCACCATGACCGCCCTCGCCATCCGCACCGGCGACAGGATCGCCGAGAACCTGGAGCCGACGAAGGGAGAAGGCAAGTGAGCGACCGGACCCCGGCCCCGATCACGGGTCTCAAGGACCTGAAGGCCGCTCTCCAGCTCGCCGTGGGCCTGGAGCTGAGCACCATCCCCGTCTACCTGACCGCCCTCTACTCCATCAAGGACGGACACAACACCGAGACGGCGCAGACGATTCGCAGCGTGGTCATGGAGGAGATGCTCCACATGACGCTCGCGGCCAACGTCCTGAACGCGCTCGGGCAGACGCCGAGCGTCGAGCCCGTCAGGTTCATGGGCAAGCACCTCCACCCGATCCCGTCCTACCCGCTGACGAACCCCCTGGTCTCCGGCATCGGCACCCTCCAGCTGCGCCCGCTCTCACCGGACGCCATCGACAGCTTCGTCGCCATCGAACATCCGCTGCACGGCGCGGCCAGGGCGGCCGAGATCCCGCTCGGCACCTGTGTCTACCGCACCATCGGCGAGTTCTACGAGGCGGTCCGCACCGCACTCACGGACCCGGCCGTCTGCAAGGACTCCGACTTCCGGCACCTCAACCAGGTGCCGGACACCCAGTACTACGGCGGCGCCGGCCACGTGGTCGAGGTGAAGGACCGCAAGTCCGCGCAGCAGGCGATCCAGACCATCATCGACGAGGGGGAGGGCCTGCCCCCGGAGAAGCTCGAGGAGGCGGCCAAGTCGGTCACGGACAAGGACAAGCTCCGCAACGGCTGGCAGATGTACTCCCACTACGCCCGCTTCCGCGAGCTCCAGAACGGCCGCCGCTTCCGGACGGACCAGAAGGCCGGCGACGAGCCGATGGGCGCCATGGTGCTCGTCGACTACAGCGCCGTACACCCGGCGCTGCACGTCCCGCGCAACGGCGACACCGAGGGGGGCACCGAGAGCGCGGCACTGATCGAGTTCGACCTGGCCTACACCCGCCTCGTCGACGACCTCTACCTCGCCTTCTCGGGCAGGAAGAAGGACGTCGCGTACAGGATCGCGGGCCGGCAGGTCGAGGAACTCAAGCCCGCCCTGCCGCTCGCCGTGCACGGCATGTACGCACTGAAGAACATGGCCGTCGCCCTGATGCGCACCCTGAGTCCGGCGAGCCCGCCGCACACGCTCTGCCCCCGGTTCTCCTATGTGGAGGAGGGCGACCGGGAGAAGCTGGGCGAGATCGCCAAGGAGCTGCGGCAGGACGGCGGTTGAGCGTGGGTGGGCGGCTCCGCCGATCCGGGAGGCGCCGCTCGAATCGCACTTGCTTCGAGTGCACTCGAACCCTCTAACGTGACCTGCATGACGGAAAAGATCAGCAAGGTCGAGCTGGGCGACGGCGGTCCCCTCGTGGGCGTTCAGGGCTTCGGTGCCATGGGCATCAGCGACGCCTACGGACAGACGGACGACGCGGCGGCTCGAGACACCCTGGAAGCCACCGTCGAGGCGGGTGTCACCCTCATCGACACCGCCGACATGTACGGTTCCGGTGCCAACGAGGAGTTCCTCGCGCCGTTCGTCGCCGCGCACCGTGACGAGATCACCCTGGCCACCAAGTTCGGCATCGAGCGCCGCGCCGACGACCCGCGCTACCGCGGCATCCGCAACGATCCCGCCTACATCAAGAAGGCCGTCGAGGCGAGCCTGCGCCGCCTGAACGTCGAGGTCATCGACCTCTACTACATGCACCGCCGCGACCCCGCCGTCCCGCTCGCCGAGTCCGTCGGCACCATGGCCGAACTGGTGCGCGAAGGCAAGGTCAAGCACCTCGGCCTCAGCGAGGTCACCGGTGCCGAACTGCGCGAGGCACACGCCGTGCACCCGATCACCGCCCTGCAGTCGGAGTGGTCGGTCTTCAGCCGGGACGTCGAGCACAGCGCGGTGGGCGCGGCCGCCGAGCTCGGGGTCGCCTTCGTGCCGTACTCGCCGCTCGGCCGGGGTTTTCTGACCGGTTCCTTCACCGACGCGAGCAAGGACCTCTCCGGCAGCGACTTCCGCCAGTATCAGCCGCGCTTCACCGGCGACAACGCCAAGGCGAACACCGCTCTTCTGGCACCCCTGCACAAGATCGCCGCCGACCATGGCGTCAGCACGGCGCAGATCGCCCTGGCCTGGGTGCAGCAGCGGGCCCAGGCACACGGCCTGACCGTCGTACCGATCCCCGGAACCCGCAAGCGGAGCCGCCTCCTCGAGAACGCCGCGGCCACCGGGATCGTCCTGACCGCCGAAGAACTGGCACTGCTGGAGCCGATCGCCGGCCAGGTGGCGGGGGATCGCTACTCGGACATGTCGTTCACCTCGGTGGGCCGGGAGGCCTAGGCAGGGGCGCTGTCACATGACGGGGCCCGGCCGGTCGACCCGCACCGGCGGGCCCCGCGTCCAGCTCTCAGAAAGCCGTGGTGTCGCGCTCGTCCTCCGCGTCGGTGTACAGGTCGTGCAACCAGTTGTGCAGGCGCAGCCCGCCGTCCACCGTGATGACCGAACCGGTCGTGTACGCCGCCAGCCGCTCGTCGCTGAGGGCCAGAACCCAGTGCGCGACGTCGTCCGCGGTGCCGAGCCGGCCCAGTGGTACGGGACGGCTGGAGCGCTCGATATGCGCCCGGGACCGTTCGCTGGCCGTGGACCACGTGTCGATGGCGCCGGGCGCGACCGCGTTCACGCGTACGCCGTGGGGACCGAGTTCGACGGCCAGTTCCTTGACCAGCATGGCGAGCGCGGCCTTGGACGTGCTGTAGTCGGGGTTCATACGGACCGCCTCCGCGTGCAGGGAGAGCACGAAGACGACGGATCCGCGCCGACCGGTCGCCAGCCATTGCCGGGCCAGGTCCCGGGTGAGGAACCAGGGTCCCTCGATGTTGGTGGCGTAGGTCCGGCGCAGGTCTTCGGGCTCGATCGCCAAGAAGGACTTCCCGGACCGTACCCCGACGTTGTTCACGACGATGTCGACGTCGCCTCCCGAGAGCAGGCGAGCCGCCAGTGCCCGCGGATCACGGCCCACGTCCGCGCGTACGAGCTGCACCCGTTCCGTGCCGCCCAGTTGCGCGGCCAGGTTCTCTTCCGAGACGTCGACCGCGCAGACGAGGGCTCCCTCCCGGAGGAAGGAGCGGGCGATCGCCAGACCGATCCCGTGACCGGCTCCCGTGACGACCACCCGCATCCCGTGGAAGCGTCCGGCCTCCGGCCCCGCTCGGTCCTGAGCCGCTACCGCATCCGGCTCTGGTAGAAGGTCTCCAGCGTTGTCCATATCGCCGTGTAGTCCTTCCTTCGGGATGAGTTGTACCAGGATGGCGTGCCGGTACGCAGGCCCGCCTGGCGGATCGACCGGCAGACGGCCTCGTTGAGCAGGTCCCGAGAGTGACGGCCGGTCGCGTCGGCGGTGTACGGGCACAGGCCGAAGCCGCACTCCTGCCCGCAGGGCCCGCCGGTGGTGAGTCGTGGACGGTACGACCTGCTCGACATGCACAGCGGCAGGCTGGCGCGAAGGCTGTTGGCATCGCGCTTGCTCTGCTCGGCCTTCTCGTTGTGGTTCAGCCAGAGGGTCACTTCACCGAGGAGTTGCAGCGTCTCAGGGGCCAGTGACGACACGGTGGATCCGCTCAGGCTCTCCTCCGAGTACCACAGGAGCCTTGACCACGGTTCGTCCGCACAGCGCAGGCCCAGCGCCGCCATGGCCCGGACGAAGGGGTGGCTGTCCCGGAGGGCGTCCCGCAGGGCGCGGAGCGCCCGCGCATCGGTGCGGTTGTGGTGCAGGCGGCGCGCCACGGCCTGGACCGCCTCCAGCCTGGCGTACCAGAATCTGCCGGTGCGCAGCAGTTCGCAGGCACCCGGGTCGGGCGGCAGCTCAGGGTCCCGGAAGGCCGCGAGTTTGTATCCCTGGGCGAGGGACGACTCGGCGCCCAGCGCGCCCGGTGCGTCCCGTACGGTCATCTCCTCCAGGCAGCGTCGTAGTTCCAACAGGTGGCCCGCGGCCCGGTCCTTGGCAGGGCCGACGTCGAGACCGTCGGCGAGCGCCGGGATGAACCAGAACGCGCGTTCCACGATGTCGCTCCCACTCGATGGGCCGGCCGGTGCCCGCATCCGGCTGATGAATCCGTCCACGAAGCCGGCCAGCCTCCCGTAGCGGGCGACGTCGGGCTCGGCCAGCAGCTGCGCGCACGCCCAGCGTGCCACGTACTGGTCGTCCAGATCCAAGACCGACCACAGGAACGCGCCGCTGCCCCGGACATCGAGAAGACCCACGAAGGGCACCGCCGTGCCCCGGTCGGCGGGCCGCGCGCCGGCCCAGCACCGACGGTACATGCGCAGACAGCGGCGCTTCAGAGGTGCGTCCGACAGCGCTGCGGCCACCGAAGCGAGCATGTTCACGACGGCGAGGTTCCGGAGCACGGGTGCGGTCGGCGGCAGCCCTTCGGCCATGTCCATCAGCCGGCGGGCGCGGGGCAGGGAGGGTTCACGCGAGAGCGCCATCTCCAGTGCCATGACGGGCTCGCGCATGGCCGTCTCCGCCAGCGTCGTGGACAGGAAACGGCGTCCGCGGGCGCTGTCCAGGCCTTCCGCCACGCTCAACGAGGCGACGTGGCTGAGCACCAGCGGATGGCGGAAGGCGATCTGTTCGCCGTGCAGCCCCGTGCGCAGCAGGCCGATGTCCTGGGCGGTACGCAGGGCTGTCAGCAGCTTGCCACGGTTCCGCGGTGGACGGCCCAGGCCCGGGCCCTCACCGGCGGACAGGTACTCCTCGACGCCGCACATGGTGCGGCCGAAGCCGATCTGGGTCCAGGCGATCGAGCCGAGTACGGGCATCAGGTCCCGGTGGGCCGTGCTGCCGGCCGTTCGCCGGGTGAGCACGCGGTCCAGAAGAACCACCCGGCGGCCCGGCACCGAGCCGGTCAGGTCGGCGACCTCCGACAGCTCGGTGAGGGACAGCTCGCGGCACAGAGCCGCGTAGAAGGGGACATGGTTGAGTTCGAGCCGGCTGGTGAGTTCGCTGCCGAGCGGGCCGGGGATGCCCCACTCGGCGAGCCGGGTCACCGTCTCGGTGACCGGCAGCGCGGGTATGGGGAACCGGTACCCCGGCAGAAGGGCGGGCAGCGACTCGGGCCGTGCGGCCAGGACCAGTCCCACGTCCTCGCCCGTGACCCGGTCCAGCAGGGCGCGGGTCAGTTCGCGCACGTCGAGGAAGCCGGCCTCGCTTCCCATCTCGTCCAGCGAGTCGACCAGGACGACGACGCGACGCTGCTCCCTGGCCTTGCGCCAGATCTTCTCGCCGTCGCTCTCCCGGGTGACGAAGCGGTCGATCTGTTGCAGGAATGCGGTCCTGGCCAGTGCCGTGATGTTTTCTCCGGGATGGCGGCCGCGCATCGAGAGCATCACGGGTACGAGCCCTTGCCCGGCCAGATGCATGGCGAGCCGGCCGAGCAGCATCGTCTTGCCCGAACCGGCGGCTCCGGTGACGACCAGCGGGACGCCCGCCGGGCCGAATCTCAGCTCGGTCTCGAGCACGGCGAGCAGGCCGGGAGGCGCGATGAACTCGTCCGTTCCCGTGGCCGGACCGATCTCCGCCGTGAGCCGCCGCGGGTTCTCACGGATCTGGCGCAGATGCCGGCGCAGCACGACCCAGCGGGAGATCGTACCGATCCACAGCAGAGACACCAGGAAAGCGACGATGATGCTGGACATCAGGTTGGTGACCAGACCGCAGGCCACAGGCTGGCGGGTGCAGACCCCATTGGCGTCGCCGCGCACGAGCGCCTCGTAGCAGAGGACGGCTGCGCCGGCGAGGAGGGTGGCGCCGGCCAGGGAGAGGATCCGCTGGCGGCGCGCGGACGGCCACCAGAACAGCGGTAGGTCCCCGATTCTGGCCGCGGCGGCGGCCAGCCTTCGCCTCAGCACGCTTCCCCCCAGATCTCCCGAGCCTGAACCGCTCCGCGTCGTGTCCCGCGCATCACGTCGCGCGGCTCAGTGCGGCCACCGCGCCCCGATGTCGCTGACCCGGCCGGTGGCCGTCGTCATCAGCAGCCAGGACTTCCGGACGCAGACCCCGCAGAGAGTCACGAGCTCGGCCAGTTGGACAAGCTGGTTGGCGCCGCCCGTCCGCACACCCCGGCCGGGAGCCGGGCCGGTCCGCTGATAGACAGCCAGGCTGCCACTGCGTCCCCGGTAGACGAAGTCCGGGCGCCGGACCAGAACGATCATGATCGCCAGGGTGACCTCGACCGAGTAGAACGCGTCGTGAATCGCGAGCCACCCTCCGGGGCGCAGGTGACGGCAGACGAGTCGTAGGTCCGCTGTGGCGTCGCGGAAACGGTGCGAGCCGTCCACGAAGAAGAGTCCCGCCGTCGCGAGGACTTCGGCCGGCGTGCCGGCGGATCGCATCCGCAGATGCGTCACGCGTCCCTCCGCGTCGGCAAAGGCGAGGTTCCTGTGAAATTGGCGGTGCACCGCCTCGGAATCGATACGGACGCCCGTGGACTTTGCGGGCCTGGGACCGACTTCGTCACCGGCGAAGGGGTCGACGGCGTAAAGGCTGGTGACTTCGGGGGCGCCTGACAAGAGGGAAAGAGTGGATCGCCCGAGGAATGATCCGAACTCGACGATGTGTGAACCGTCCGGAATTCGTGCGGCCAGCTCTGCCAGAATTGCTGCCTGGGCCGGGGTGAGCCAGCCGTCGATGCGGGAGACGATCTCCCGGACGCTTGCCTCCGTTGTGGATGATGTGCGCGGGTACTTCATCAGCGGCCCCGATTACTCCGTCGGCCCCGAGAGTGGAACTGAGGGTGACATGGGGTCGACTGCCTGTCAAGATGTCACAAGCTGTGGGCAGTTGCCGGGAATCGGACCGGATCGGCTTGCCTTGCCCGGGCTGTGCGCGGCGCTGTCGGCAGAAGGGGGACGGGGGACGATTTTGCATCAGGAAACGCTCCGGATCACCGGTCCCGAGAGCCTGAGGAAACGCCTTGCCGAAGCGGCTGTCCGGAGAATTGTGGTACTGGCGTGGCGTGACGTGCAGGACGTTGCCGCGGGTGGCTCCGAATTCCACACCAGCGCCATGGCAAAAGTCTGGGCCGATGCGGGTGTCGAGGTGATATTGAGAACCTCGAGAGCACCTGGTCATCCGCGCCGGGTGGTGCGGGACGGATATCGGGTGGTCCGCCGGGGAGGCAGGTACAGCGTCTTTCCGGGGCTGCTCGCGGAGCTGATGAAGATGAGGCGGCCGGGCACGGGCGTTGTGGAGGTCTGGAACGGAGTGCCCTGGCTGGCGCCGATCTGGGCGGCCGGGCCCACCGTGACCTGGGTGCATCATGTGCATGGCCACGTGTGGCAGGAGCACTTCGGGCCGCTGCTCGGGGGACTGGGCTGGTTGGCCGAATCCCGGCTGGCCCCCGCGCTGTACCAGGGCGCGCACATCTGCACACCGGGGGCATCCACGAGGGACGACCTGGTCAGGCGACTGGGGCTGCCGGCATCGTTGATCAGTGTGATTCCCCCCGGGGTCGACCGTGCGTTCTTCACTGCACCGTCCTCGGCCGACAGTGCGGGGGACGGCCGTTCGGCATTCCCGTCTGTTGTGCTGGTCGCTCGGATGGTGAAGTCGAAGCGGATCGACTTGGTGATCCGGGCGATGGCCGAGGTGGTGCGGCGGCACCCATCGGCGCGCCTCGATGTGATCGGCGACGGACCGGAACTCGCTCGGCTGAAAGCCCTGACGAGCCATCACTTCGGTGACCCGGCTCCGATCACCTTCCTCGGACATGTGGGACAGGCCGAGCTGGTCCGGCGTTACCGCAAGGCCTGGTTGCTGGTCAGTGCCTCGTCGGCGGAGGGATGGGGGCTGACCGTCAGCGAGGCCGCGGTGTGCGGCATCCCTGCCGTCGTTACGGACATACCGGGCCACCGTGACGCTGTGCTGCACGGCGTCACAGGCCTGCTGGTAGGCCCTGGTCAGCTCGCCGATGCGATCGGACGGCTGCTCGCCGACCATGCACTGCGACTGCGTCTCGGCGTCCAGGCGGCCCACTATGCAGCCCGCCTGCGCTGGGAGACGACCGCTTGGCGAACGGCGGAGATCCTGGCCCATGGGGCAGGGCCCAGGGCCCGGGCGTGCGCCCTTGGCGCGGATCAGGCCGTACGTCTTGTGTGAGTCTCAACTGCCGCCATCCCCACGCCAGTTGCCGTGGAGTCAAGTACCGCTTTGACCGGACGGTCGGCATTGCGCATGCCGGACCGCCGGGTCCCGCGGAGGCACGAAGTGGTAACGGCGCACAACTGCACGGGAGGTGCCGAAGTCTGCACCGGCATGAAGATCTCTTTCCTGCTCCACAACGCCTATGGAATCGGGGGGACGATCACCACGACGTTCAACCTGGCCCAGGCACTGGCCGAGCGGCACGACGTGGAGATCGTCTCCGTGTTACGGCACCGCAAACGCCCCCACCTCACTCCCGATCCACGGGTGAGGCTGCGGCACCTGGTCGACCTGCGGCGGGAGAAGGACCACGAGCTGCACCGGACACCGGCGAAGGTGTTTCCCTCCGCCGAGTACCGCTACCACCAGTACAGCCGGCTGACGGACGAGCGGATCGCCCAGTGCCTGGAGACGACCGACGCCGACGTGGTGATCGGCACCCGGCCGGGGCTCAATGTGCACCTCGCCCTCCAGGCCCCGGAGCGGGTGCTGCGCGTCGGGCAGGAACACCTCACGCTGGACAACCATCCGGCACGGCTGCGCACCGCACTGCGTCGGGCCTATCGGCGCCTCGACGTGCTCACCACGGTCACGGAAGCCGATGCCCGCGCCTACCGGCGCAAGATGCATCTGCCCGGTGTCCGCGTCGAAGCCCTGCCGAACAGCGTGCCCGACCCCGTGCTGCCGCCCGCGGACAGCCGCGCGAGGATCATCGTCGCAGCCGGGCGGCTCGTCCCGGTGAAACGCTACGACCTGCTCATCCACGCCTTCGCGCAGGTCGCCGCCGAGCACCCCGACTGGCAGCTGCGCATCTACGGCGCGGGCGAGCAGCGGGACGGGCTGCGGGCACTCATCGAGCAACTGGGGCTCAGCAACAACGCCTTCCTGATGGGCCCGGCCACGCCCATGGAAGCGGAATGGGTCAAGGGGTCCATCGGCGTGGCCACGTCCTCCTTCGAACCGTTCGGCATGACGATCGTCGAGGCCATGCGCTGCGGGCTGCCCGTCGTGAGCACCGACTGCCCCTACGGCCCCGGCGAAATCATCGAAGCCGGGGTGGACGGCCGGCTGGTACCGGTCGGGGACCGGGACCGGCTGGGCTCGGCCCTGCTGGACCTCGTCCGTGACGACGAGCTGCGCCGGACCATGGGGCAGGCGGCCGTCAAGAACGCCCGGCGCTTCGCCCCGCGGACCGTGGTGGCACACGCGGAGCGCCTGCTGAGCGAGGCGGTTGCCGCAAGAACGGCCGGACGTGGAGGGGCCCCAGTGCCTCGGGACGGGCACCGAAGCCTGGTGAGCCACGGCTTCGCGGCTCGCGACATCGCACACGCCGCCACCGGACGCGTGCTGAACACTGTGCGCAGGGGGAAGCGATGACGACGGAAAGCAGCGCCGGACTCCACATGCACTGCGTCGCGGACCCCGACGGGCGCATCACCTTCGAACTCCCCTCGCCCCCAGCGGCTACGCACCCCCAGCTCCTGCTGCGGCTGAGGCCCAAGAAAGGGGAGCCCGAGACGACTGGACATCGCATCGCCCTCGAAGCAGCCGACGAGGGCTGCCTGCGCTCCGTCCTCGAACCGCTGCCCGCCCTCGAAGAAGGCCGCTGGGACGCCTATCTGCTGCGAGACCCCGAAGCGGAGCCGGAACGGCTGCGGCCCGGACTGCGGGACTTGCGTGCGCTCGTCGACGGACATGTCAGGGACCGGACGTCCCCGGTGGCGGTGCGGATTCCGTATGTGACCAAAGAGGGTTTCCTCGCCGTGCGGGCCTGGCTGCGCACCGTCCACGCGGAGGCAGGCAGGATCGAAGTCGGCGCCCGTTCGACGACGGTCAGAGCGCGCCTGCACGGTGCCTCGTTCGCAGAGGGTGCCGCCGTCCGGCTACGGGTGCGGGGGAGCAACGGCAGGGAACGAAGTGTGCGGCCGCAGGCCGACGCAGACCGCAGGGGCTTCGCCTTCACCGTCGACCACGAGGAACTGGCCGTCGAAGCCGCGAGCGGAAACTGCGTCTGGGACCTCTTCGTCCACCCCGCTTCCGGCGCGGCCCCGATCCGCCTCGCCAGACTTCTGGACGACGTGGCCGACCGCAAGCGGTCTTTCGTCTACCCGGCCGCGAGCCTGGGCGGCATCGTCCTGCGCCCTTACTACACGGTCGACAACGACCTCTCCGTTCAGGCAACTGCTTCCGGCTGACCCCGCAGGGCGCCCGCTGATTGCACACGGGTCGCCCCGACGATGCGCGAGCACCCGGTTCGGCGTCTCCCGGTCGTCGACGGCGACGGCAAGCCCGTCGGAAGCGTCTTCGTACGGCGCCGCCCCGAACCGGAGGACCGGCCCCCGCTCCGGCGCGCCGAAAGCGCGGGCGGTCCCGGGCGGTTCGTGACCCTATAGTCGGTTGGCGTCGGGGGCCAGGCGCACAAGTGGGGTGGGAATGGCGGGGGTTCGCGCGGAACTGGTCCGTCCGTTGGCCGAGGTCGTCCGGGCGCATGCGTCCCGCGCCGGGGAGAGAACCGCCTTTCGGGACGCGCGTCGGAGCGTGACCTGGGGGCAGCTGGATCAGCGGACCGCGCGGATCGCGGGGCATCTGGCACGGCTCGGCGTGCGCCGCGGGGACCGGGTGGTCTTCTGCCTGTCCAACCGCGCGGAAATGGTGGAGAGTTCGCTGGCGGCCCTGCGTGCGGGGGCGGTTGGCGTACCGCTGGATCCAGGCGCGGTCGAGGGTGAGTTGGCCCATGTGCTCGGCGACAGTGGCGCGGTCGCCCTCGTGATCGAGGCGTCACTGCTGGAGCGGGTGGCCCGGGTTGCGGCCGGGCAGCCCTCGCTGCGGGTGGTGGTCGTGGGCGAGAAGACGCTGCCGACCGAAGTACCCGCGGGCGCGGTGTCGTACGAGGAACTCGCCGGGACCGATGCGGACCGATCGCCGCGCGACGATCTCGGCCTGGACGAGCCGGCCTGGATTCTTTACACCTCCGGCACCACCGGAGAGCGAAAAGGCGTGGTGGCGAGCCAGAGGGCAGTCCTGTGGTCGACGGCAGCCGCCTACGCGCCGCTCTTCGGCATGTCCGAGACGGACCGGCTGCTGTGGCCGCTGCCGATGCACCACACCTACGCGTACTCGCTGTGCATCCTCGGGGTGGTCGCCACGGGCGCGAGCGCCTACCTCCTGGACCGGGGCGTGGACGTCGTGGAGACACTCGAACGACAGCCGCTGCAGGAGCCGTTCACGATGCTCGCGGGGGTGCCGGCCACCTATCACCTGCTGGTGAGCACGCTGCGAGAAGCCCCGCGGGTACCGGGCGGACTGCGCCTGTGCGTCACTGCCGGCGCGCCGTGCCCTGACGAACTGCGGTCCTCGGTCGAGGGGTTGCTGGGCGCTCCGCTGCTGGACGGCTACGGCTCGACCGAGACCTGCGGCAAGGTGGCGGTCGACCGGCTCGACGTACCGGCGCAGGAGCGCGTGCCGCAGCCACTGCCCGGAGTCGAGGTGCGGGTGGCCGACCCGATGTCCGGGGACACCGCCGCGGACGGTGGCGAGGGCGAGATCTGGGTTCGCGGCCCCGGCCTGATGATCGGATACCACAACCGCCCCGACAGCACGGCGCAGGTCCTCCGGGACGGTTGGTACCGCACCGGTGACCTCGGGCGCCGTGAGCCGGGTGGTGGGCTGCGGGTCACGGGCCGGGTGGGCGACCTGATCATCCGCGGCGGGCAGAACGTCAATCCGGTCGAGGTGGAGCAGGTGCTCCTGGCCTGTCCCGGTGTCGCGGACGCGGCGGTCGTCGGCAGACCGCACGACGTGCTGGGGGAGGTCCCGGTGGCGTTCGTCGTCCCCGGGCCGGACGGAGTCGACCTGGCGCGGCTGCGGACCGCCTGCCGGGAGCGGTTGTCCGCGTTCAAGGTGCCGGACGAGATCCGGCTGAGCGACTCGGTGCCCCGTACGTCCTCCGGAAAGATCCAACGCGCCGCCCTTGCCGCTCAGTTGGCCCAAGGGCTCGTCACCGGGCGGGGTGCCGCCTCCGCCGAGCTGCGGGCCCGGCTGCTGGCGCTTCCCGCCTCCGAGCGGCGCCGGGCCGTACTTCGACTCGTCATCGATGCCACGGCCGAGCTGTACGGCGAGGAGGACATCGACCCGGAGCCGAGCCGGGCCTTCACCGATCTGGGGATCAGTTCCCTGCAGGGTGTACTGCTGCGGGACCGGCTCGCGGCGACGACCGGCCTGGAGCTGCCCGCGACCCTGGTGTTCGAACGCCCGACTCCGGACGCGGTCGCCGAGTTCCTGCACGAGGGGCTGCTGGGGTCCCCGTCCCCGGCGGCGCGCGAGGCCCGGACCGGCAAACGCGGCGACGGTGCCCCGCCGCGGCCCGACGAACCGGTGGCCATCGTCGCCATGGCCTGCCGCTACCCGGGGCTCGTGGACGACGTCTCCTCGCCGGAGGAGCTGTGGCAGCTGATCGTCGACGGCACGGACGCCACCTCCGGTTTCCCCGCCGACCGGGGCTGGGATCTGGCCACGCTGTTCGACTCCGACTCCGACTCCGACTCCGACTCCGACTCCGACCCCGACCGGCCGGGTACCTCGATCACCCGCCGCGGCGGCTTCCTGCGCCGGGCCGCCGACTTCGACGCGGCGTTCTTCGGCATGTCACCCCGGGAGGCGCTGGCCACCGACCCACAGCAGAGGCTGCTGCTCGAGACCGCCTGGGAGACGGTGGAACGGGCGGGCATCGCCCCCGGCACCCTGCGCGGCAGCGACACCGGGGTCTTCGTCGGCGTGATGCACAGCGACTACGCGGGCCGTCTGTTGCACCGGGGAGGCCACGAGTACGAGGCCCACCTCGCGCTCGGCTCGGCGGGCAGCGTCGCCTCCGGGCGCATCGCCTACACCCTGGGTCTGGAGGGCCCCGCCGTGACGGTGGACACGGCCTGCTCCTCGTCGCTCGTGGCGATGGACTCGGCGGCGCGGGCGCTGCGCTCGGGCCAGTGCTCGCTGGCCGTGGCCGGCGGAGCCACGGTCATGGCCAGCCCGGTGCCGTTCGTCGCGTTCAGCAGGCTGCGCGGCCTGTCGCCCGACGGACGGTGCAAGCCCTTCTCGGCCGCCGCCGACGGAACGGCCTGGGGCGAGGGCGTCGGTCTGGTCCTGCTGGAGCGGCTTTCCGACGCCCGGCGCAACGGCCATCCGGTGCTCGCCGTGCTGCGCGGCTCCGCCGTCAACGGCGACGGCGCGTCCAACGGCCTGACCGCGCCCAGCGGCCCCGCCCAGGAGCGGGTGATCGGTGACGCCCTGGCGGCCGCCGGACTCACCCCGGCCGACATCGACGCCGTCGAGGCCCACGGGACCGGCACCCCGCTCGGCGACCCCATCGAAGCCAGGGCCCTGCTGGCCGCCTACGGGCACGACCGTCCGGCCGACCGCCCGCTGTGGCTGGGATCGCTGAAGTCCAACATCGGACACACCCAGGCCGCGGCCGGCGTGGCCGGCGTCATCAAGACGGTGCTGGCCATGCGGCACGGCCTGCTCCCGCGCACGCTGCACGCCGATGAGCCGACCTCGGGCGTCGACTGGTCCTCGGGCGCCGTGCGGCTGCTCACGCGGGAGCAGCAGTGGCACCCCGCTCCGGGGAGCCCCCGTCGCGCCGCGGTCTCCGCCTTCGGTATAGGCGGGACCAATGCCCATGTGATCCTGGAGGAAGCGGATCCGGAGCCGGAGGGTCCCGACCGCGACAGCGCCCGGCCTGCCCCCGAGCCGCCACTCCTGCTGTCCGGCGCGAGCCCGGAAGCGCTGTGCGCCCAGGCACGGCGTACGGCGGCATTCCTGCGCGAACGTCCCGAACTGCCGCTCGGGGACGTGGCGTTCACTGCGGCTACGTCGCGTGCCGCGCTCCGATACCGGGCGGCGGTGCCCGTCCAGGACCGGTCCGTCCTGCTGAACGAACTGGACCGGCTCTCGGCCGAAGGGACGGCCCCAGTCCGGGCGGGCTCACGGCTGGCACTGCTCTTCACCGGTCAGGGCTCCGGATGGACGGGCATGGGCCGGGAGTTGCACACCGCGTACCCCGCCTTCGCCGACACCTTCGACGCCCTGTGCGCCCGGTTCGACTCCGTCGGCGTGGGCGACCGACCCCTGCGCGAAGCACTCTGGGACGGGCCCGGCACAGCGGCCGCAGGCCCGCCGATCGGAACCGACCTCGCCCAGGCCGGCCTTTTCGCGTTCGAGGTCGCGCTCTTCCGGCTCCTCGCGTCATGGGGCCTGCGCCCTGACTTCCTGGCCGGCCACTCCGTCGGCGAACTGGCCGCCGCGCATGCCGCCGGGATCCTGTCCACACGGGGCGCCGTCGAACTGGTCGCCGCCCGGGGGCGGTTGATGCGGCAACTCCCGTCAGGCGGCGCGATGGTGTCCCTGGAGGCCGGCGAAAAGGAGGCGACGGCGGCGCTCGCGGAACTGCCGGCTGCGGCCGGGCCGGTGGCGGTCGCGGCGGTGAACGGTCCCCGCTCGGTCGTCGTCTCCGGGGCGGAACAGGCGGTGACAGCGGTGGCCGAGCGCTTCGAGGCCCGTGGGCGTCGCACCGAACGGCTGCGCACCACCCATGCCTTCCACTCGCCGCTGGTCGAACCGGCGCTCGCGGAGTTCGGCCGGGCCGCGACCCAGGTGACCTACCGTGAGCCCAGCATCCCGATCCTCTCGGCACTGACCGGGCGTCAGGCCACGGGAGACGACCTGCGCTCGGCGGCCTACTGGGTGCGCCACGCCCGCGAAACGGTGCGGTTCGCGGACGTCGTACGTCACCTGGCGGGCGAGGCGGCGGTGACCGCGTTCGCCGAGGTGGGCCCCGGGACACAGCTCACCTCGGCCGCGATCACCACGGTCGAGGCGCCCGGGGACCTGGTGTTCACCCCGACGGTACGGGCCGGCCACCCGGAGCCCGACACGCTCCTGGCGGCACTGGCCCGCCTCCACGTGCACGGCACGGCGCTCGACTGGGCGGCCGTACACCACGGACACACCGGCACGCCTGCCCGGCGGGTGGACCTGCCCACCTATCCTTTCCAGCGGCAACGCCACTGGCTGGCCGAGCCCCGTGGCACCACGCGGCCCGCCGCCCGGCCCGCCTCCGGCCATCCGGTGCTCACCTGGACGACGAGCCTTCCGGACACGGGCCGCCTGCTGTGCACCGGCCGCCTCTCGGAGGCGGATCAGCCCTGGCTGCGTGACCATGCCGTCGGCGGCCGTCCCCTGCTCCCCGGCGCCGCCCTCGCCGAGATGGCGCTGCACACCGGCACCACCTGCGGCCTTGAGGTCCTGGAGGAGCTGACGCTGTTGCTGCCGCTGGAACTGCCCGGCTCCGGCCGAGGCGTCGACGTGCAGGTGGCGCTCGGCGAACCGGACCCGTCCGGCCGCCGGAGCGTCGACATTCACGCGCGCCCATCGGATTCCGGCCCGGTCGGCGCATGGACCCACCACGCGACCGGCCGGCTGGGTCCGGCGTCCGCGGACCCCGTCCCGAGCCCCGGCCCGCAAGGGTCCTGGCCGCCCCCGGGCGCGGTGCCGATCGACCTGACGGGTGCCTACGACCGGCTGGTCGGCGCAGGCTACGCCTACGGCCCGGGCTTCCGTTGCGTGCGGGCCATGTGGCGCCACGGCGACGACCTCCTCGCCGATGTACGACTCCCCGACGCAGCGGCGGCCGAGGCACAGCGGTACGGCGTCCATCCCGCGCTGCTCGATGCCGCTCTGCACGCCGCGCTGCTCGTTCCCGCGGATCCGGGAGACGACGGACCGGCCGTTCCGACCCGCCTGCCGTTCGTGTGGCGGGGCGTCAGTCGCCACGCGGCAGGCGTCACCGCGCTGCGGGTCCGGCTGCGGCCCACCGGGCAGGACACGGCCGCGGACCTCGCCGACCCGGCCGGCAGGCCGGTGCTCCGGGTGGAGGCGCTGACCACCCGTACGGTTCCGGGCACCCCCGGCGCCCTCGGACGCGCACAGCCGGAGCCGTTGTACCGCCCGCGCTGGGCCGCCGCCGCGCCGACGCACTCGACCACCCCGGCCATCACGGTGACCTCGCCGGACGACCTCGATCTGGCGGCCGCGCTGTCCGGCTGCGTGGGAGCCGGGGCACCCCCTGCCGGCTCCGTCGAAGCCCCCGCCCCCGCCCTCCTCGTCTCCTTGACCTCGCCGGCCCCCTCCACCACGCCGGCCGCCGACGCTCGCAACCTCGTCACGCGTGCACTTGACCTGCTGCACCACCGGCTGCCCACCCTGGCTCCGGGATCGCGGCTGATCCTGGTGACCCGCGGTGCCACCGGTCCGGACCCGGACCTGCCCGCCGCCGCGGTCTGGGGGCTCGTGCGCAGCGCTCAGTCGGAGTACCCCGGCCGTGTCACCGTCGTCGACGTCGACGGTAGCCCCGAGTCGCTGCACCGGCTGCCCGCCGCCCTGGCCACGGCTGAACACCAACTCGCCGTGCACGCCGGCCAGGTGCTGGTGCCCCGGCTGGAACTGCCGGCCCTCACACCTGCGGGCCCGGCCCTGTTCGCACCAGGCGGCACCGTGCTGATCACCGGCGGGACAGGGGCTCTCGGCGCGCTGCTGGCCCGCCATTTGACAGAGCGTCATGGTGTTCGCCGACTGGTACTCACCAGTCGCAGCGGCCCGAAGTCGCCTGGGGCGCGGCGGCTGCGGGAGGAGATCGCGCGCGCCGGTGGCCGGGTGGACATCATCGCCTGTGACGCCGCGGACCGGACCGCACTCGCCGAGGTGATCGACCGGCACGCCGCGGACCTGACCGCCGTGGTGCATGCGGCGGGTGTCCTCGACGACGGCGTGCTGGAGGCGCAGACGCCCGAGCGGCTCGCGGCCGTCCTGCGTCCGAAGGCCGACGCGGCCTGGCACCTCCACGAGCTGACAAAGGACCTGTCACTTTCGCAGTTCGTGCTCTTCTCCTCGGCGGCGGGCCTGCTCGGCAATCCCGGCCAGGCGGGCTACGCCGCCGCGAACGCGTTCCTGGACGCCCTCGCACTGCACCGCGTCGCCCGGGGACTGCCCGCGCTCTCCCTGGTGTGGGGGCCGTGGGCGGGAGCCGAGGGGATGGCGGCCCGTACCGGCCGGACGGGGGACGGCGTGCTGCGCGCCGTCACCCCTGCCGAGGGCCTGGCACTCTTCGACGCCGCCGCGGGGGCGGGCGAACCGATCCTCGCACCGCTGCCCCTGGACCCGAGGGGCAATGCGGCGGGACGGACGGTTCCGCCGCCGCTCCATGGACTGCTGCCCCCGCCCGGCCCGGCAGCCGGCCCGGACGGGGACCTCGGTGGCGGGGGGCCCACGGACGGCATCGCCCGGCAGACGCACGACTCACCGGGAGCGTGGCGAGAGCGGCTGGCGCGGCTGCCCGCCGACGACCGCGCCCCCGCGCTGCTCTCGCTGGTCCGGCAGGCGGTCGCCGACGTGCTCGGCCATCCCGGCGCGACCGCCGTCGGCGCCGACAGCGCCCTCACGGAGCTGGGCCTCGACTCCCTCACCGCCGTTCTGCTGCGCAACCGGCTGAGTCTGCTCACCGGCCTGGAACTCCCGGCCACGCTCATCTTCGACCTGCCCACCGCCGAACGGCTTTCGGACCACCTGCTCACCGAACTGCACGAGGCGCTGCCCCACCACGAGACACCCGCACCACGTCCCGCACCGCCCCGCTCTCCCCAGACCCTCGCCTCCCTCTACCGCCGCGTCTGTGCGACCGGTGACGTCGTCTCGGCGATGCACCTGCTCGTGACCGCCTCGCTGGCCGTCCCCGGCTTCGGCCCCGAGGACGCGGCCGCGCACGCTCTGCCACCGCTCCAACTGGCCACAGGAGCGGCCGATCTGCCGCCACTGGTGTGTTTCCCCGGCTTCTCCCCGGCCCCGGCCAGACCCTGGTACACCGCGCTCGCGCGCCGCTTCGACGGCGAACGGGACGTCCTGGAGATGCGGCACCCCGCGGTCACCTCGGGCGACGCACCGCCCCGCGACTGGCAGACGCTGGTGGACCTGCACGCGGCCACCTTGCGGGAGCGGTTGGCGGGTCGCCGGCCCGTTCTGCTGGGCTGGTCGATGGGCGGCTGCCCGGCGCATGCGGTCGCGGCGCGGCTGGCGGCGACCGGCACCCCGCCTGCCGGCCTGGTACTCGTCGACACTTACCACGTGACCCCCGAGCGGGAGGCCGAGCCATGGCTGCTGGCCCTGCCCGCCCGCGGGGCCCTGGCCATGGGGGAGGGGTTCGACGCGGTGGTGGAGGACATGTCGATGGCCGCGCTGGGGGCCTACACCCGGATGCTGCGCGGCTGGCGCCCCGAGCCGACAGACGTACCCACGCTCCTGGTCCGAGCCACCGAGCAGCTGCCGGAGATGCGCACGCACGGCGGCCGCGAGAGGCACAGCCGCGACTGGCGGTCCTCCTGGCCGCAGGTGTCCGCCACTGTGGACGTCCCCGGCGACCACTGGACCATGACCGAGGAACACGCACCCACGACGGCACAGGCGATCCGCGGCTGGATCAGCGGGCTCGGAGGGCCTGCCGGCTGAGAGCCTCTTTCCGATCCCGGTTTTTGAGTGTCTTTGTGCCCTAGGCAGGCTGGGTGTCCGAGGACGCCAGGCAGGCCGTGGAGCGTGCGTGTGAGGGGTGTGGGAGCCGGCAGAGGCCGAGTGCTCCGCCTCGAGCGAGGTTCTGTTCTACGGCGTGTCGTGCCAGGCAGTGGCGTCGTGACCTGCGGTTGCGCAAGCGGGTGGCTGCGGAACTGGATGGTGCGGGCCGGGCCGAGTGCCCCGAGTGCGGGACTACTTGGGTCGCAGGGGTGGACCGCCGTTGGAAGGGGTGCAGGTCGGGGCGGACGCGGACCTGGTCGGCGATGACGGCGGCGTCCTCGGCGTCGGTTTTGCCCTCGCCGCGGTAGCTCTCGGAGGCGCGGTGGATGGCCCGGCCGGAGATGCAGTGCACGAGTTGCTCGTGGTTGAGGAGGACCGTGATGGCCAGGGCAGCTCAGCCGTCGGCCAGGTCGATGCCCCAGGCCACCTCGTCGCCCAGGGCCTGGACGTCGGCGAGTAGTTCAAGTAGTTCGGGCTCGTCGTTGGCGACGCGGCGCGAGAGCAGCCGGCGGCCGCCCTTGTCGATCGCGACGCCATGGTGATGCGTCTTGCCTGCATCGATGCCGGCCCAGATCATGACCATGTGGTGCCTCCGTGCGGTGTACTGCTGGTTCCTGCCACGGACGACCTCGCTGTCGATTCCCTACTCAGCGATCATTCGCAATTCTTAATTGGCAGCCGAGTCGTAGTGAAGCGCCGGGCGGCCAATCAGTGCAAGCCACCTGTGGCAGAGCCTCTTGAACCACACCCGGTGCCCCTGGGTGGGTGAACCATACGAAGGGCTCACCGCCTCCCGCAGGACAACGTAGGGAGCCTTTTCAGACTGCCCACCGATCGGGTGACCGTGTTACAGCATATGGACAGGTCAGGCGCGTGGAGCGCCTTCAATCAGAGTCCCGGTTGAAAAGGCCCACTCATGACCGCCGCCTCAACAGAGGCAAGGAGAGCATCGCCCGTCCGCCAGATCGACAGCGCGGCGGCGGAGAGCCGTGGCCTGACCGTCGTCACCTTGCCCATGGTGGGCAGAACTCCACGTGCAGTTGTTCCCAGTTGTACGTACTCAGTTCGTCCCAGTCGTACATGCATCGGCAGACGTGGTAGTTGCAAGCGCCGGGAATGTGATGCCTGGTCGCAGCATGGGGCGGTCCATCTTTTGCGACAGCAAATATCTCCTTCGCGCCTTCCCGGAAGGCCACGGCCCCGCCCGTCAGCAGCAATGTCTCGGCGTAGACGTCCTGGCGGAGCAGGATCTCGCTGGCCTCCTTCGGGTTGCCCGGAATCATCCCGTCAGCCTCAAGGTCCGGCAAGTCTCGCTCCGGCACACTCGCGGTGCGTATCTCACGCGGAGCATTCGCCACGTTGAGATGCTCCCGGATCCGCTTCCAGCGGGAAGGACGCAACTGCACTGTGCGGGGAGCCAGTACGAGGTCGAGTGGCTGTTCGCCTTCCCAGCCGATACCAGGTGCGGTCGGAGTGGTACGCATCGGCAGGTAGACCAACGATCGCGGCGACCGCGCTGCGAGCAGCCACAGGGTGCCGATGCGCCTGCCGTCCGTTCGGTCCACATACATGTCGTACGAACTGCGGGCCTTGTAGAGCGCCCCGTTCTTCAATGGTCGGGCCGGCCGGATCACACGGTATTCCGTACGGGCCAGTCGCACCTTCTGCACGACAATCTTTACCCGCAGGCTGTCCCGGGTCAGGGGCGCCTGTGACGCGGCCATGTGGCTCTCCTGCCTGTTGATCCAGTCAGCCGTGCCGGTGAGTCCGTTTCCGCTCGGGCACCGGCTCAAGCACAGGCTGTCGAGGTCGGGGTCGGTATCCCGCTGCTTGAGGGCGCTCTTACGACGGCTGCAATGGTTGGCAAAGCAGATCAAACGAGCAGTCCCAACGGCCAGACTCTAGATCCGCTCGCTCGCCAGAAGCCACTCAGGTTCGGAAACAGGTTCAGGTGCGGTACAACACCCCGACGGGATCGACGCGGCCCGACGGCCCGGCCCGTTCCAGCAGCGCCCGCCTGTTGTCACGCCGACGGGACCGGCAGCCGTTGTCACACGGGGGGCGGATCGGCTCGGGCGTCCGGAAGTATCGACCTGCCACAGTCGGGGAGTACCGACCTGCAACGGCCGTCGTCGGCACATCGGCCGCACGGACGGCCGAGCGGTGTCATGCGGCGGCATCCGCGCCGTCGACAGGGGTGACCCGTGCCGTGACGCCGGCGATCACGACGTCGACCGCGTCCAGCACGTTGCCCGTTGGACGGGTGAAGTCCTCGGTCACCCGGGCCGACTCACCCGAACGGCACCGCTGGTCAGAGATCGAGTCCATGCCTGCCGGCAGCGGCGGCGACGCGTTCCACGGTCGGGCGCCAGTGGGCGAGACCGGGCACGCGCAGTCCGACGACCTTGCCCGCGTCATCGGCGCGTCGCAGTGCCACCGCCGCCATGAAGTCGGGGTCGGCCTCGAAGTCGGCGGACTCCTCCGCCGTCATTGCTCCGCCCTGGCAGCCGAGGGTTCGGGCGCTCTCGGGGGAGAGGGCGAGCTGCGGATCGGCCGCCGCGAGATACCGCTTGGCCGGGATGTGGAGAGCGACGAGGCGTGCGGTCCGCGGCCCGAGCAGGCCGGCGACGGACGCGGCGGCGTGCTCGCCGTGTCCGGCCTCGTCGCCGGGTGCCAGATGGTGGCCGATGTCGTGGACGAGGCCGGCCACTTGGAGCTCCTCGTCGCCCGGGTGCTGCTCGGCGAGGATCGCGGCCACCTGGAGGCCGTGATCCAGGATGTCCACCGGATCACCGGACTTGTCCGGAGTGTCCCAGCTGTCCTGGCAATCGGCCAGCAAGGCCATGAGCCTGTCCACAGAATCCACTGGTCGGGCCGACCATGCCGGGTGTCGCTTCATGCCGCCACAGTGCTGTATCCGGTTGGACGCGAGGCGAACGTGACGTGACGCGCCGACGCCGGCGCCTGTCCGTGGCGCAACAGGCCCCGCCGGTCAGGCGCGCGTCGTCAAGATCATGTATGGCGCGGTGCGGGTCTCCGCCGGGTCGGCGTCCGCGGTGCCGTCGGCAGGGAGCGTGGGCAGGTCCACGGTGGGGGAGGGGAAGCCGGCCTCGGTCAGGAAGGACCGGTACCGATCCAGGGAGCGGTAGTGGGTGACACTTGTCATCGCGCTGCCGTCACGCAGGCGCAGCAGCGTGGCCACGGTGTCTCCGTCGGCGTACACGGCTCCGGGTTCGCCATGGCGCAGAGTGGAGAAGGCCAGGCCGGTCGCTGCCGGGTTGAGGTCGGCGAGGAGGTATGGGGCGCCGGGGCGCAGGACGCGGTGGATCTCGGCGGTGAGAGCGGCCAGCCGGTCGTTGTCGGGGTCGGTGCAGTACACCAGGCAGCACACGGCGGCATGGACGCTGTTGTCGGCTAGCCACGACAGAGTGCGGCCGTCGAACAGCCGGTAGGAGATACGCGGGTGTGGGCGGTCGGCCCGAGCGATGTCCAGCATGTCCGCGGAGGGGTCGAGTGCCTGGACCGCCCACTCGCCGGCCCCGGCGAGCCGCGCCGCGACCGCGCCGGTGCCGCACCCGATGTCCAGCACCAGGCGGTCGGGGCCTGCGCCGGAGCCGAGCCGTTGCAGCAGGGCAGGGAAGATCAGCTGCTCGGCCAGCCGGATGTCGCGGTCTCGGTATGCGTCGGCCGCGGGGGAGGTGTCCCAATCGAGGGGGTCTTCATCGGGGATCACGGCTCGCTGCCTCCTGCACTCGACCTGGGCCGGACGGCGGCAGCCTGACACACGACAGGGCCTGACGGCCGCCGGTGCAGGCAGATTCCCTCGACGGCGCGTCCGACTGCGGACAGTTGACGTGGAGAGCGGGCACGTGCCTGCAGGGCGGCCGCAGGAGCCGATCTGTGGGCGAGGACGGTGGATTGCTCAGCGGTAGCAGGTCGTGATGCCCGGATACCAGCGGCGGGCGATCCCGGCGAAGCCGCCGTTGCCGACGACATCGACGCTGAGCGTGTCGCCGCCCCGCAGCACCTGCCGGTCCTGTACGAGCCCGTCGGCGCTGTCCCGGACCGTCTCGACCAGCCACCGGCCGGGACCGATGGACAGCGGCACTTCGGCCGTGCGGGCGGCGCCGGCGTAGATCCCGCCGAGGAACCAGCGGTCGCCGCCGCGGCGGGCGAAGACGGCTTCCCGGCCCGGCCGGCCGGCGAGCAGCCGGGTGTCGTTCCAGGCGGCGGGGACTTGGCCGAGGAAGTCCCGGGCGAGCGGCCTGGCGTCGTAGGACTCGGGGGTGCCGGCGAGCATCTGCAGGCCCGACTCGTAGGCGACGGTGAGTCCGAGCTCGGCCGCGTCGGAGTCGGGGCGCATGCCGACGCGCTGGAAGCCGCCGGGGGTGAAGTCCATGGAGCCGATGACATTGCGGGTGAACGGCAGGGTGGTGAGGTGCACGGCGGTGTTGGTGCGCTTCTCCTCGCCGCCGACGCCCTCCATGGTCATGACCTGGGGTCAGGTGCGCTGGATGCCCTTGGGAACGGTGGAGCCGTGGAAGTCGACCATGAGGTGGTGAGCGGCTGTCTCCGCGAGGATGGTGTCGTACCACTGGAGCATCGACTGCGCCTCGGAGTTCATGAAGTCGATCTTGACGCCCTTGACGCCCGAGCGTTCCAGGGTGGGCAGCCACCGGGCGCGCTCCTCGGGTGTGTCGAGGTCCCGCTGGTGGATCCAGACGATGATCCCGACACCCTTGGCGCGCGCGTATGGTGGGTGAGGCGGGACGGTGCGCGGTCGCTACGGCAGGCCCCATGCCGGGCCCGGCTCGCTGATGGCGACCGGCGCGATGACGAGGTCGGGCCGGGAGCCGGAGTGGACGAGCACCTCGCGGCCGCGGGGCAGGTCGATGGCGAGGGTGCCGTCGCCCAGGTCGTCGGTCCGGGCGGGGGTGCCGTCGTCGAGCAGCACGGTGAGCGTCCCGCTGAGGCCGTGCCTGAGTCTGAGCGGCCCGCCCGCCAGGCTCTTGATCCGGATGAACCTGGTCGCCCCCGCCTTGCGGACGGCGCTGACCAGGAAGGCGCCCTGGGCACGGAAGTCGTGCAGGGTGACGTCCGCCCAGGCGGAGGGGACGGCCGGGAAGACGCGGATCACGCCGCCCCAGCTCTGGCAGAACATGTCGTGCAGCGACTGCGAGGCGGACAGCGGCGTCTCGATGACCGGGCCGGCCTCGGTGTAGTGCGTGTTGGCACGGCAGGGGAAGCGGGTCGTGGGGTCGAAGAACTTTCGCAGATAGCTGATGGCGGTGTCGCCGTCGCCGGTCATCGCGTACATCGAAGCGGCCCCGGTGTAGCTGTAGCCCCGGTGGGCGCCGGTCAACGCGTGCCAGCGGGCCACCGACTTCGAGATCAGCTCGCGGTTTCCGGGCTGGTCCCAGTTGACGAGGTACAGCGGGTACACCATCAGCAGGTGCGAGTAGTGCCGGTGGGACTGCGCGTACGGGGTGTCGGCGCCGATCATGAAGCCGTTGTCGTCGACCGGGTGCGGCGTGAGCCTGGTCAGCACCTCCTGCCAGCGCGGGGTCAGCTCGTCGTCGATGCCGAGCAGCTCGGCGGACTCGATGAGCGTCCGGCAGCCCCACCGGAGGAGGGCGAGGTCGTAGTTGGTGTCCCGCAGCGGCACGACGGGGTACTCGGGGGAGAGCGTGCTCGGCAGATGGAGTTTGCCGTCACTGCCCGGCGCGAGGAAGTGCAGGTAGTAGTTGATCGCCCGGCGCAGCACCGGGAAGATCGTGTCGCGCAGCAGGGTCTTGTCCATGGAGTGCCGGTAGGACAGCCACACATTGTGCAGCGCCCAGGTGAGGTCGCCGGTCTCGGCGCCGGTGCCCGGCTCGCCCACGCCCCGGTCGGCGAACATGTCGGAGCTGCGGCCGATGCCGGAGCTGTCCGCGCGGTAGGGGGCGGGAACGTTGGCGATGAGCTGTTCCTGGTTCTGTCGCAGTGTGGTGGCGAGCGCGTCCAGCTCCGGGTGGTTGAAGCCATGGATGAGCCAGTACTCCAGCTGGACATTGAGGTTCCACCAGACCGCCGGCCAGGGCGTGGGCTCCAGCCACGGCCCCGAGGTGGCCATGACGGGACCGCCGGCGCGGCTGGCGGAAGCGACCTTGTACAGCTGTATCCAGTGGAAGCTCTGCAGTCGCTGGTCGGGGAAGGAGACGAAGCTCTTGCGGTAGAAGGCGTGCCACCAGCGGGTGTGCCGTCGTCTCAGCGTGCTGTACGACATCGCGCGCCGGAGGTTGCGCAGCGAGGCGGTCTCGGCGGCCGTGTCGGAGGGCGCACTGTGGCCGACGCTGAGCAGCAGGTCGTCGCCGGTGCGGCGGTACGAGGTGGCGGTCTGGCCCCCGCCGGTGAGGGGCTGGAGCACCTGCTCGGTGCCGTCGGTGGTGGTCCGGGTGGTCCAGGGCGGGTTGGCGGTGTAGCCGGCGGGCGGGGCCTCGCTGATGCGCCGGGGGCTGACGGCCTCCTCGGGATGGAACGTCCAGGTGACCTGTTCGCCGCCGCCGGCCCGTACGCGGGCGGCGAATACCTCGTCATGGACGAGGGCGGAGAGGGTGAGGGTGCCGGCGGTGGTGGTGATGGTGCCGGTGAGTTCGGCGTTCCACAGGCTCAGCCGCCAGTCGACGGCGGTGATGGTGCCGACCGGTTCGAGGGTGAGGTGGCCGACCGGCAGGCGGCAGGTGCCCCAGCCGCTGCCGAACTCGGGCCGGTGGTCCTGGACGCGGCCGTGCTGGATGGTGAAGCGGACCTGGTGGGTGTCCGGCTCCTGATAGACCATGCTGCCGAGCAGTCCGTCGCCGAGGAACGGGCCCTCGTACCACAGGGCGGGCAGCCGGCTCCACAACAGGTCCTGGCCGCGCAGAAACCCGTCCCAGGCGCCGTCGGTGGTCATGGTGTCCCGGAGTCTCCAGGGGTGTCTGCCGCCCCTGGTGGTCGGCACCTGCTGTGCGGGCTGTTCGGCGTGGGCCGTCCCGGGCAGGGCCGCCGCTGCCGCGCCGCCTAACGCGGTGCCGAGTACGGCTCTGCGGGGCACCGGCGAACGGTTCTCCGGTTGAGAGGTCATCCTCGTCCTCCAGACCTGATGGATCGTCGAAACATCGGGTGTATCGGCGAACGTAAACAGGCATCGTGGACCTGTCAATTACTTCGACGGGCGGAGAGTTGTCCACTTTGTGGCTTTGATTGGAGAGGAGTCGAGATCGCGCCCGCTTCGGTAAACTGTCTTTGGGGGCTTGACACCTCCGATGTATCGGAACGGCGCTGTCTGCGGATTTGCCTTTGAGTGGACTCCAGCATCCACACTGATCGCGACCGAATCCGTGCCGGGACAGATTGGCGGCAACCGATGGCAGCGACCAACGGGGCGGGGCATCCTCTGCCTTACGACACCTACCGTGAGGCGATCGAACGCGAGACTCTCCGCTTCGCCGAGGTGGTCCGCGACGCGGACCCCGCGAGCGCCGTGCCCGCCTGTCCCGAGTGGACACTGGCCGATCTCGCCCGGCACGTCGGGTCGCTGCAGCGCTGGTTCTGCACGCTGCTGAGCGAGTTGGTGCAGGAGCCTCCACGCAGCCGTGACGTGGAACTGAAGCTGCCGGACAATGTGCGGGAGTATGCCGGCTGGGTGACGGCGGGGGTGCCCGCAGTGGCTGCCGTGCTGCGGGACACGGATCCTCTGGCGGCGATGTGGGCGTGGGGCGAGGACCAGCACGCGCGGTTCTGGGCCCGCCGGATGCTCTTCGAAACGCTGGTGCACCGGCTGGACGCCGAGCATGCCGTGGGCCGGAAGTCGGACATCGACCCCGTGCTGGCCGTGGACGGGGTGGACGAGTTCCTCGTCAACCTGCCCTATGCGGGGCTCTTCGCCCCCGGGGTGAGGAAGCTGCGCGGCACGGGCGAGATCATCGCGTTCCAGCAGACGGGCCCCGGCGGCGGAGCCGGCGGGGAATGGCGGGTGAGGCTGCACTCGGACGGCTTCACCCTGCTTCCGCGCGCAGAGGGCGCCACCGCGCCAGGCGAACCGAACACCGCGGTGGTACGCGGACAGGCAGCGGATCTCCTGCTGCTGCTCTACGGGCGGCAGTCGTACCGGAATCCCGCCTTCGAGGTCTCCGGAGAGGCCGCGACCCTCGACGGCTGGTTCGCCCACACGGCCTTCTGATCCGACCGGCAGCTACGCTGCCGAGCCCCGTCGCACCGAGGGTGTGGCGGGGCCGCAATCCAGGACGTTCTCGGCGGCGCAGCATGCCTCCCTACGGTCGCCCCCTGTCGCGGCCATTGACTCCATGGTCACATATTGGTTGAGTGGATCATCCACTGAGCCACTGGGAGGACGGCGTGGAGGCACTGCCCCGCGAAAGCATCGTCGATGTCCTGGAAACCCGTCTGCGTGAGGACATCCTCACCGGGCGCCATCCGGCAGGCAGTTACCTGCCGCCCGAGCGCACGCTCGCCGACGGATACGGTGTCACCCGCACCACCCTGAAGCATGCGTTCGGGCGCCTGATGCAGGCCGGACTGCTGGAGACCCGGCACGGCGTCGGCACCCGCGTGCGGGACTACCTGCGTCTGGGCGGCGCCGACCTGCTGCCCATGCTCGTACGACACAGCCCGGACTGGATCGGTGAGATCTTCGAAGTGCGGCGCAGCATCGGAGCGTTGATCGCCGAGCGCGCCGCGGGCCGGGCGACCGACCCGCAACGGGCGGAGCTGCGCGCGCTGCTGACAGCTGTGGGGGAGGCGGCGGACGCCGATGCCGTACAGCTCGCGGACATCGAGGTCCACCGCGCCCTGGCCCGCGCCACCGGCAACCGCGTCTACGTCCTGCTGACCAACACCCTCTTCAACGCCTACCTGCCGGTGCGCGCCGCGCTCAGGGGACCGTTCACGGACGCCCAGGTGGCCCGCGAACGGCTGGAGCCGGTGGTCGAAGCAGTGGTGGCCGGCGACGAGGCGGACGCCCGGCGGGCGGCCGAACAGTATCTGACGGTGACCGAGCGGATCATGCTGGAGGGTCTCGCATGAGCGCGGCCACGACCTCACATACGGCCACGACCACGAGCGGTGTCTCGCCCGCGCGTGGCACCGCCTTCCGCGAGACGATGCTCGGCACGCTGCGGCTCGACGACGAGGACCGCACCCGCCGGGTCCGCCTCGATCTCACGGTCTCCGCGGACCGGTTGCTGCGGTTGCTCGGCACGACCGAGGCCCGCGCCGACGGGCGGATACGGATCGCGGGCTGGGCCGACGACACCGGCGCCGAGGGCGAGTTGGAGATCTCGCCGCTCGCGCGACGCCGGATCCGCTACCGCATCACATTCATCGCCGACGGTCGCTGGCTGACCCTCGACGGCTGGAAGTCCGTCACGCCTCGCCGGCCCGTGGCGTCGATGACCGTGCTGCCGTACACCCTCTACGAGGACGGCGCCCGGATCGGTACAGGCACGCTGCGGTTTCCCCTCGGCACGCAACTCCTGCCCTTCCTCGCGAGCTTCCGGTTCCCGCGGCGGGAGAACCCCGATGCGTTCCTCGCTCCCCGCTGGCGCGGCGAACCGGGCCGCACCGAGGTCTGGTACACCACTGTCACCGACCCGGACACCGGCAGCGGACTGTGGCTGCACCACGAACTGACCGCGCCGGCCGACGGATCCGAGCCGTACGCGCACGGCTGGGCCGCCGTCTTCCCCAAGGACGGCCCCGTGCGGCACGCACGCTTCGGCCCCGCCCCGTGGACGCCCGAAGAGTCCGGGTTTCACGCCGACGGCGTCGAGGCCCGGCCCGGACGCCTGTCCGGATCGGCCGAGGGCGGCACTCTGCGCTGGGACCTCGCCGAACACTTCGCGGGCGAGCCGCTGTTCACCTTCCCCCGCTGGTCCTGGCGCCGGCCCCTGCTGCCCGCCGCCCAGATGCTCCCCGCGGCCCGGGCCTCCTACGACGGCACCTTCACCCATGACGGCACGACACTGACGATCACCGCTGCCCCCGGTGCCTCGGCCCGGATCTACGGCCACGGCAACGCCCGCCGCTGGGCCTGGCTGCACGCCGACCTCGGCGGCGGAGACGTCCTGGAGATCGTCGCCGCCGTCTCCATGCGGCCGGGACTGCGCAGTCTTCCCCCGTTGGTCTTCCTCCGGCTGCGCCGGCAGGGGCGCACCTGGCCCCGCCGTCCCGAGCGGCCGGCCGCCGGCTGGGCCGGAATGGGACGCTTCCGCGCCGACATCGCCCTGCCCAGGTGGACGGTCACCGGCCGCACCGGCCTGCGCCGGATCCGGGTGGAGGTCACCCAGCCCGCGGACCGCACCCTCGCCCTGGACTACACCGACCCCGACGGCAGCCAGGCGACCTGCCGCAACAGCGAGCGCTCCGACGCCCACGTCCTGCTGGAGCGGTGGTGGTTCGGCGGCTGGCGCACCGAGGCCGAGTGGACGCTCGACGGCACCGCACACGCTGAGGTGGGCACACGATGAGTCTCACCGGCCTGGTGGCCGCTCTCATCGCCGATGACGGCACCACCGACTGGCCCCGGCGGGTCCCCGCCAGACTGGAGGCGGTTCTCACCGCGATGCCGACCGCCGCCCGCGCCGGCCTGCGGGCAGCGGCGCACGGCATGGACGCCTACGCCCTGGCACGCACCGGACGCACACTGGGCGCCCTCACGCCGACCGAGCGAGAATCGGTCCTGGGCGAACTCTCCGCACGCCCCGCCCTCCTGCCGCTCCTGGACGTGCTCAAGGTGCCCGTCCTGCTGGCGGCCGGAACAGAGCGCATGCTTCACGACGGCCTCGCGCCGCGCGGCCTCGTCCGCCAGGACCCGCCGCTCGACCTGACACCCGCCCAAGCCTGGCCCGCTCGCTCCACCGCCGACGCCGTGGTCATCGGCTCGGGCGCGGGCGGGGCCATGGCCGCACGGACCCTGGCCCGAGCGGGGCTCGACGTCGTCGTACTCGAAGAAGGACAGCACCACTCCACCGAGTCGTTCGGCCGGCGCGCGCCCCTGGACCGGTTCACCGAGCTGTACCGGGACGGCGGGGCGACCGTCGCCGTCGGCAACCCGCCGCTGCTGCTGCCCGTGGGCAGAGCCGTCGGCGGCACCACGGTCGTCAACTCCGGTACCTGCTACCGGACTCCGGGCCACGTCCTGGCGCGCTGGAGCAAGGACTTCGGATGCACGCTCGCCGAGGGCTTCGACCGGCACCTGGACGAGGCCGAACGCACCCTGCGCGTGGCCACCCAACCCGTCGACGTCCTCGGCACCAACGGCCGCATCGCCCTCGCCGGTGCCCGTGAACTCGGCTGGCGGGCCGCGCCGCTGCGCCGCAACGCGCCCGGCTGCCAGGGCTCCTGCCAGTGCGTGGTCGGCTGTCCGACCGGCGCAAAACAGAGCGTGCAGCTCTCCGTACTGCCCGACGCCTGCGCCGCGGGAGCCCGCATCGTCACCGGTGCACGGGTGCAGCGCATCCTCGTCGACACGGACGCGCCCGGAGGCCCTCGCGCGTCCGGAGTGCGCGTCCTCCGGGAGGACGGCGGGTTCGAAATCCTCGCACCCCTCGTCGTCGTCGCGGCCGGCGCGCTGCAGGCCCCGCCGCTCCTGCGCCGCTCCGGCCTCGGCCGGCACCCCCGAGTCGGACACAACCTGAGTGTCCACCCGGCCTCGAGCGTCGCAGGCCGCTTCGCCGAACCGGTCACCGCCTGGGAGGGCGTGCTGCAGAGCGTCGGAGTGGAGGAGCACCACTCGGAGGGCGTACTCATCGAGGCCACCGCGACGCCGCCCGGGATGGGTTCCTTCATCCTCCCCGGACTGGGCGGCGAGCTGCGCCGCGAACTGGAGGGCGCAGACCGGCTCGCCACCCTGGGCGCGATGATCGCCGACCGTCCCTCCGGCCGTGTCCTCGGCCGCGACCGCACGCTGATCCGGTACGACCTGGACCGCCGCGACGCAGGCCGTCTGATGCGGGCCGTGCGCGCCATGGGCGAGCTGCTGTTCGCCGCGGGCGCCGAGGAGGTGCTCACCGGCATCCCGAGCACGCCCCGCGTACGCAGCCTCAGGGAACTGGACGCCGTCCTCGCCGGCGCGAGCGCACGGCAGCTTCACCTTTCGGCCTACCACCCCACCGGCACGGTCGCCGCGGGCGCGGATCCCGAGCGCTTCCCGGCCGACCCGTGGGGCCGGCTCCGCGGAGTCCACGGCGTGCTGGTCGCGGATGCCTCGGTGCTTCCCAGCTGCCCCCAGGTGAATCCCCAGTTGAGCATCATGGCGGCGGCACTGGCGGTTGCCGAGGAATCGCTCCGCGCATGAGCGCGGCGGTGCGCCTGCAGGGGCCGGAACACTCGCGCATGCCCTCGTGAGACATCGTTTCTGCCTGGGCTGATCGCGTGATGATGCGCTGAGCGGCTGGTCGCGCAATCGGGCCGGCTGGTGCCACCGTCCTGGTGGCGGTTGAAGCGGCACTTGATCCATCGGAGCCCCCGTCGTTTCCTGCGCCTCGGGGGGTTCCGTCGCTCTCGTCACCACAAGCCTTGCCGCAGGCAGTGGCGGCAACGCGCACGAGAGTGCACGTGCGGCACCCGGGCTGTCAGAGCCCGAACCCACCCGCGACCGACAGGCCCTGCGTGGTGATTCTCACGTCAGCATCGCCATGGCCATCACTGATGGCCGCCTTCGCCTCGGGCAACTCCCATGAAGCATTGGTGTTCCTTGGTCCGCCAGATCTCGGTCACCCAGATCGTCACGTCGTCCGCGTCGGACAGGCCCACGATGTAGACCGCCTGGGCGGCGACGAGGAACCCCTCGGCCACGCCTGCATCGACGTCACCGCTACCGTCTACGCCCACGTCCGGCTCCGCCTCCAGCGAGACGCCATCGACAGCCTGAGCACCGCACTCAACGGCCCGAACGAACACCGAGAGGACGGCCAACGGCGATGGCGATGAACCACCACCCTGCGCCGCCCTCGTCCGCTGACGTTGCCGTCAACTACTGCCGTCAGAAGCCATTGAGGCATCCTCGGCACAAGCCGAGGATGCCTCAGATTCGCAGAAGAAGAGTCGAGCGGCAGCCCTGTTCACCACTGACGCCATCTATCGGTGATCGCATAGCGACTCAGGCCATAGCGGGCGGCCAGCTCACCAACATCAACCCCGCTCTCAGTCAGCACTTCATCGATGAACAGGCAGATTTGCTCTCGCTCGTCGGTGTCGATGCTGCCACCCGTCGCCTCCTGATTCATCCTGTTCAAAGCCAGAACAGCCCGTTCAACAACAGCGAGAATCTGCGTGTCCGATGCTGCTCCCAGTTCCCGCGCTTCGACTTCGAAGGTTGCCAGGGCGGCGTCAACAGCCTCTAGGAAACCTTCGGAGTAAACACCCGGGAAGGATGCGCAGTCAGGACTCAGCGTGCCCTCAGCGACCGCGCTGGCCTCTTTCGCTACTTCACTACGCCAGTACTGAGAAGGTCTTTAGGTCATAACGAAACCCTACCGTGCGTTCTGCGGCCTGAGAGACGCCCGCAGCCCGCACCCACCAGGCTGCGGGCGCCGTCCGTGACATCACCCGAGTGACGTCACGGACGGCGCCCTGTACCTATCCATTGCCCCCAACCAACCGGAAAGGGCTGCAATGGCGGGCTCTGGTCGATCACGTAAAGGTCTGAGCGGAACCGACCGCCACCTCAACAGCCCCTACGGAGCTTGGGCGTTTATTCGATTCAAGAGTGTCCCCCCACCAATGCCTTCGTAGTAATCAATCAGGCTTTGCTCGTGCTGGTATATCAGCGCCTCGTCACCGCCCGGAACTTCAATCCAGTCAAGTTCTCGAACATCAGAAGATGTGTACGTAGAGCCCTTGGCGGCATGCTTGTCGTCGCTGAAAGCCCGATGGACTCTGCGGTGAATAGTTTTCGTCTTCGTCGCAGACCCCACGTACACCTTTCCGTCGTTCATCTTGATGATGTAGACGCCCTGCGTGTCGGGAACGTTCAACCGACCAGTGGGCGACTGGGACCCAAACGTTCGACATCCGTTGCTGTTGTGAACGAGTACGGGAGTCTTACCAGCCAGCACATAGTACGTGTGCTACGCGACCCGTCTCTATCTGCGTATTCGCAGGTGAACGGCGGTTTCAGGTTCCGCTGGCGTCCGTGGTTGTACGGGGAAATCCGTGGGTGTTGCCGTCGCTACTGCCGTCAGCGGGCTCGGGCCGCACGGTCCCGTTGCCGCCGGCGTGGTGTCGGCGCACGGGAACTCTACTGCCATGCGCCGGGCTCGGCGCGGACGAGGGCGCGGACGGTCTGTTCGTACAGTTCGTGGCCGCTCTGGGCACTGTGTTCGGCGATCCAGCGGGTCACCTCGTCCGGGGTGTGCAGTGTGCCTGACGTGGCACCGCAGTTGCGCTCTTCGCCGGTGACGCAGACCGCCTCGATGGCCGGCAGTGCCAGGGGGTCGGGGACGGTGGTCACGTGGTACTCGCGGAAGCGGTAGCGCCCCCGAGAGGAATTGCGGACCGGTGCGCCGGCGTTCGGAGAGTCAGGCATCCTCGGTCGCCTCTTCTTGATCCGGGATGCACTGTCCGCGTGAATCCGCGCCCCTGAGCGCGTCCCTCAGGGCTTCTGCCAACCGGCAGGCCAGCCAGCGGTATTCGGTCGCCGACAGGGTTTTCGCGTAGGGTGCCGTGGCGTCGCGGGCGTACTCCAACAGTTGCTGGCCCATGCTGAGCTGTACCGTCTCGATGCTGTCGGCGAGGGTGGAGAGGTAGCCCCGGCCGTCGCTGCTCAGGTAGCAGGGCTTCCCCTCCGGGCTGGTCCACGGCAGTGAGCGGGGACCTCCCCAACCCGGCGCGGCGTCGTACAACTCTCTGCGACGCATGCGGTCGGCATCGCTCCTGGGCTGGCTCACTGGGCACCCCCGGCCTGGCTCACTGACGGTGGACACACTGACCGTAGGCACTGACTGATCGTCACCCCAGGCGGAACCCATGGCAGTTCGCGACTTTTGGTTCACGAACTGCCACGCTGCGTGGCAGCTACCCGACGACGCCCAGGTAGTCGGCCATTTCGCGCATCTCCGTCGTGAGGGTGCGCTTGCGCTTGCCCAGGATCTCCTGCATGGTCTCGGCGGCCCCGTTCTGGTGCCGCAGCCACTGCGGGGCGGCTTCCCTGGCACGGGTCAACTCGTCCATGGCGGCGGACAGGTCGCCGGTCCGGGTGTGGGCGCGCGCCACATCGAGGGTAAAGCGGTTCCCGTCGTTGGTGCTGGGCCTGCCCAAGCGCTTCCACGCCTTGGGCGACAACTCCTCCTGCTCGCCTGCCTTGCGCACCACCGCGCGGGCGTCGCCGATGACCAGGGAGTCTTCGAGTGCCTTGACCGCGACGGTGACCGGCCCGAAGACGGACCAGTGCCGGGAGACGTTGCGATGCGCCGTCCCGACAGCGGTTGCCGCGACCCGGGCGGCTTGACGGTACTCCTTCGCCTCGCCGGGACGGTTGTTCCTCGCGGCTGCGGCGGCGGCCTCCATCGCCAGGCCGCCCCACACCGCGTAGTGGTCCGGCTCGGCCCCGGTGATCTTCGGCTCCACCGCGTCCATGCTCCGGGCGGCGACCTGTTCCGCCTCGTCCAACCTTCCCTGCCTCACCAGCAGCCAGCACATGCAGCCGACACCGGAGCCCGCCGCAAGCATGTCTCCGGCCCGACGGGCGTCCATGATGGCGCCACGCACAGCGGCGTACGCAATGTCGTACTGCCGCACCTGGGTGAGGTAGGTGCCGGCCAGACGCAGCGCCTCGGCGCGGGCCAACAGGGCCTGCCGGTGCTCGTCCCCGCTGTCGTAGTGGGCGACGGCCCTTGCCGCGTCACGCAGCAGACCCGGCAGTTGAGCCGCGATGCTCTTGTAGCTGTCGGAGAAGTACAGCACCCGTGCGTCTTGCAGCGTCCGCCGGAAGGTGCGCAGGTTCGGTTCCTCGCCCACGACTTCGGCGTCCTGGTCCACGAGCCCGACGGCTGGGGTGAGGGCGGCGCGGAGCTGGATCAGGTTGACGCGGTTCGGCTCCTCGGTTCGCCCGACAGGCTCCGGGGCATCGGACGCCATCAACGCGACGGTGGTCACCCCCAGCGCGCGAGCGAGCGTGTGCAAGGTCTCCATGCGCAGAGTGCCGCCCTGCTCGGCCTTGCGTACCGTGCCCGGCGATACGCCTGCGGCGAGGGCCAGGTCTTCCTGGCTCATCCCCGCGCGACGCCGGTACTTGCGGACATTGTCGGCCAGCTCCGTAATCATCAACTCACCACCTCCCACTCCACGGTACGCCCGTCCGCCACATCAACCGGGCGCGATCCGGCAGACACCCGCCCACAGGGGTGCCCCACCACGTGGCGGGCCGGAACTCCGGCAGGATCGGGGCCTGAGTGGGAGCGGGTCCCTCGTCGGTCGGGCAGCTTCGCCGTGCCAGGATTCCCCGGGGGCCGCCAAGGCTCACACCGTGACGCGCGCGCTCGGCCTTGGCGGCCCCCGGGGGGTTCCTGGTACGCCTCCGGTGACCTGGCGGCGAGGGACCCCCTCCCGCGACCCCGCACCACGACGAAGCCGCACCAGTCCACTCGCCCTCCGCCCCCTCGGAGAGAGGGCCGGGGTCCGGGGCAGAACCCCGGAAGTGGTTCGCTGTGCTGACTGTTGCGCGCCCGGACCGGCGGGCCGTCGCCAAGCGGGGCGGAGACAGGAGCGGGCGGCGGCCCCGCAGGGCCGGAGCGCGCGCGGCCCGCGCCAGCGGGCCGCCTTGATCAAGTAAAGAAACTCTGAACAGCTCTGCCCAGTCGCGGTTGTCCGATCCCGGGTGATGCTTGACAGTTCGGTCCCAGCTGATGGTTGACAGTGGCCGTGATCGGCTTTTCTGTGCACGTCGTTGCGGCGTGTGGCGGGAGGCCGGGATTGGCGCTGGTGGAGTTGTCGGTTGTCGAGCAGAGATACCGGGCTGTCATGGCGGTGCTGGCGGGTGCGACCGTGACGGAGGTTGCCGCGTCGCTGGGTGTGTCCAGACAGACGGTGAGCGGGTGGAAGTCCCGGTATGCCGTCTCGGGCCTGGCCGGTCTGGCGGACCGGTCGCGCAGGCCGGCCTCGTGTCCGCATCAGGCTTCTGCCGAGGTCGAGGCGGCTGTCTGTGAACTGCGGCGTCAGCATCCTCGGTGGGGTCCGCGGCGGATCGCTCATGTGCTGGAGCGGTCGGGGGCGGTGGCGCCGGTGGCGTCGCGGATGACGGTGTATCGGATCTTGGTCCGGCATGGGCTGGTGGAGCCGGGGGTTCGGCGTCGGAAGCGGTCGGATTACAAGCGCTGGCAGCGGGACCGGCCGATGCAGTTGTGGCAGATGGACATCGTCGGCGGGGTGATGCTGGTCGACCCGGTGACCGGGGAGCTGTCCGAGGTCAAGGTCGTGACCGGTGTGGATGATCATTCCCGGTACTGCGTGATCGCGTCGGTGGTCGAGCGGGCGACCGGGCGGGCGGTCTGCGCGGCGTTCGCCCGGGCTTTGCAGGCGTTCGGAGTGCCGGAAGAGGTGCTGACGGACAACGGCAAGCAGTTCACCGACCGGTTCGGACAGGGCGGTGAGGTGCTGTTCGACCGGAACTGCCGGGAGAACGGGATCGCGCACCGGCTCACCCAGCCGGCGTCGCCGACCACGACCGGCAAGGTCGAGCGGTTCCATCAGACGCTGCGGCGCGAACTCCTCGACGACTGCGGTGCGTTCGAGGGCATCGGAGCGGCTCAGGCGGCGTTGGATGCGTGGGTAGAGGAGTACATCCTCGCGGCCGCATCAGGCGCTGGACATGCAGTCTCCGGGAGACAGGTTCACCCCGGTTGCTGAGCAGGACCGGGGCGTACTGGGCCTGAGGGTGCCCGGTGTGCTGGCGTTGGTGCCGCAGCAGCGGACAGCTCCTGCGGAGCCGGTTGCGACCGAGGTGTCGGCTGTTCCTACCGGTCCGCCTGAGGTGGTCCCGGCAGTGGTGCCGGTGGGGCCCGGTGGGCCGGTGGAGTTCGAGCGGGTGGTGCCGGTGAGTGGGAATCTGCAGGTCGCGGGCAAACAGTTATGGCTCGGCCCGGCCCGCTCAGGACTGACGGTGACCTTCTGGGCCGACACCTCGGTGATCCATCTGCTGATCGCGGGGGCGCGGATCAAGACCGTGCGCTCGCACATGTCGGTGACGGATCTGGGACGGCTGGCCGCCCGGGGCGGACGTGCGGCCGGACCGGCCCCGCTTCCGGCCGACGACGGGGCCGCGTTCGAGGTGGACCGGGTCGTGAACAACAGCGGCCTGGTGGGCCTGGGCGGGCACCAGGTTCTGGCAGCGGAGATCCTCGGAGGCCGCCAGGTGGGCATCCGCATCGACGACGAGACGCTGTCGTTCTTCGACCCGTCCTCGCGGGAACTGCTGCGGGTGCGGCCCAACCCGCTGACCGGCGAGGAAGTCCGCAGGCTGCGGGGCCTGCGTCCGGCCGGGCCGCCGCCGAGTCCGGGCATCGAGCCCGTACGGGTGCAGCGGCGGGTCCGTGCGGCGGGCACGGTCATGGTCTGCCGGCAGGTAGTGTCCCTCGTCCGCCGCCGTCATCTACTGCCGTCAAGCCGCAAAACGGCCCATGTAGGTGACACCTACAGGGGCCGCCTCTTTGCGCTTGGATGCGCAGCGAATCGGAAACCTTAAATCGGCTCGCCCGCCACTCCGCTAAATCCAACGAGGCCGTTCCTCTTCGCCATGTCAAGAATCTCAGGGAGATAATCCAGTTGGCGGACGGAAAGGGTCAGGAGGATGTATTTGCCCGCGTCATCCGGTTCCTCTTCCAGATCGAACCGAGACGGCTCAAGAACGTCTTCCACATCTGGCCATCTAGTCAGCAACTCCTCCCGGAACCGCAATACGTCAGGGCTCACGACAAGGTCGCTGGTGTCACCCTCAGCAAGGTTGTCGAAGATTTCCTCAGGATCCCCAACACCGCGCTTCCAGAAGCCGAAGTCGCTACTCATTGGCCATCCTCTCAGGTTAGGGGTTGCAGATTGGACACACTGTACCGCGCCGGACGACCGAGGTTTCAAACCCGTACGTCTTCGCTAGCCATTCGTCCTTCCTACGCTGACCCCTGGTGTAGTTCGACTTATTCACCTTCACTTCATAAAGGTGAAGGTTTCCGTCCGGGTTCCTGACTGCGATATCCACTTGACGCCTGCCGTAAGGGGTCCACAAATCAAGTCCATTCCCGTAGCTCTCGCTATAGATATCAGACTTGTTGTAGAACTTCTCAAACGTCTCCGTCATTTCATCGACACCGGCAGCGCCACGGGCTTTGTCATGCGGGCGAATGCCGCAGTTGCTGTTGTGAACGAGTACCGGCGTCTCGCCTGCCAGCACATAGTACGCGTGAAGGTCTTCGACGGTGAGGTTGTATGTGCGTGTGTGTGCCGAATATGGACGGTTCGCTGTTACTTCTGCGGTGGAGCCGTCCGACTTCCGCAGGTGCATGCTGGCTGTGAGGTCGCCTGCGCTGACCCACTGGCCGAGTTCTGGGACCCAGAAGGGGTGTTCGTGTGTGGCCGTGAGCTTGTGCTCGCCAGCCGGCGTTTTGATCGTGAGTTCGTTGAAGTGTTTGTCGTGGTCGTTGACGATTAGGCGGGTGACCTTACGCGGGCCGGTTTCCCCGGTTTCGGGGTCCGTGGCCAGTACTTCGTCGCCGACCTTCACGTCCTCGATGTTCTTCGAGGACTCGTCTGCCAAGAGGACCTTGGTGCCTGCGAGGAAGCAGTTGCAGTCACCGGGCCTTTGGCGCAGGCGTAGTCCGCCGAGCCCGATGCGTCCCGGTCCTTCTCCGCCGTCGGCGGCGAGGGCCACCCCGGCCGCTATGGCCGCGCCTTCGCCCCAACTGAGCCCTTCGGGGCACTTCCCGACCGCCAGGCAAGCGGCGCCTTTCGCGTTGTTGACGTTCGAGGAGTTGAGGGGGAAGGACTGGTCGGTGCAGCCGTCGCGTCCGTAGGGGTCGCAGAGGTAGTCGAGCTTTTTGTAGAACGCATTGATGTACGCGGGTGCCTTGCTCCAATTGGCTTTTACCTTGACGGTGGGGTAGACGGATATGTATCCGTCACCGTCGTAGTCGTACTGGGCACCGCCTTCGTCCTTCCAGGTGACCGTGGGCCGCTTGTCGGTTCCGTCACGGACACAGCCGCCGGGTTTGGTACAGGGTGCCGTGCCGCCGACGTCCGCGTTCAGGATCTGACCGGTCGGGTCCGACTTGGAGACCGGGCTGTTGTTGCTGTAGGCGTACCCGTTCATCTGGAGCGGGTCTGTGACGTCGATGATCGGGTCGGCGGAGAGGAAGCGTCCGGTGTTCTGGTCGTACTCGCGGGCGCCGATGTGGGTGAGGCCGGTGGTCGTGTCGTCGATGCCGACGCCCAGGTAGCTGTGTTTGTTGGGCCAGTTCGACGGCTTGGGCCCGCGGAGTTCGCCGTAGGGTTTGAAGGCGCGGCGGGTGACCGGCTGGGTGCCGGACAGTTGGACTGTCGTGCTTGCCGTGCCGAGGTTGTCCGTGATGAGGGCGTTGAGCTGATGGCCGGTCGTGGCGCCGTTGCTGGTGGTGCGGACGACCGTGGGTGCGCCGGATTGGGAGTAGGAGCGTGACGCCTCGGTGATCGTGCCTGTCGCGTTCGTCGTCAGTTCCGTCTCGCCCAGGTACAGGGTCGATCCGGACGCAGAGTTTTCGAGCAGGCGATTGCCGGCGGCGTCGTAGACGTAGGTCGTCTTGTGGCCGTCGTCGGTAATGGAGTCGAGCTTGTTCTCCGGGGACCAGACGAGGTTTTGGGTGGTGTTGGCAAGGTCGCGGACCTGGGTGTTGCCGGTGTCGTCGTAGGTAAAGGAACTGCCCTTGCCCGGCGGAGTGGAGCTGATGCTCGTGGCCGTGTGCGGCTGCTTCGTGTAGGCCGGGGTGGTGCCGTTTCCGGTGACTGTCTTGCCGTAGTGGTAGGTGTAGGCGACGTTCTTGGTTGCGTCCGCGGGGTCGTGTTCGGTCATTGCGGTGCGGTTGCCGAGCCAGTCGAAGCTGAAGGACTGGCGGTAGGCGGTGGCGCCGGTGGACACGGTTGCGGTCTCCGGGGCGGCGGCTGTGAGGGTGGAGGCAAGCGAGGTGTCCGGGGTTGCCGGATCGGCGACGTCGTCGGGGGCGTCTGCGATGGGACCTGAGGACGGCGCGTAGTCGGTGCGATAGCCCCAGGTGGTGCCGTTGGAGGCCTTGCAATCCGTGCCGCTGCCGGTCGGCGTGATGTTCGAGGTCCAGGCGTGGACCACTTCACCCATGACGTCGTAGGTGAAGCACTGGGTGTCCCAGGCGTCACCGGTTGCCTCGCTGAGTTTGCGGGCGTTGGAGGTGATGATGCCGGAGGTGTCGTAGGCGTAGTAGCTGTCGGTGATGCGGTGAGGGCTTGCGGTTTCGCGGTCCGCCAGCGTGCGCTCGAGACGGCCGGTGTGCGGGTCGACGAAGTTGGTTGTCCAGATGCGGGAGGGCTGGGATCCGGAGACGGTGCGCAGTGCTTCGCCATAGGGCGAGTAAGTGGCGTCGGCGGTGTACCAGGTCAGGCCGGAGGTAGATTCGGGCAGGCCGTCGGAGGCGTAGCGGGTGACGACCTTTTCCTTCGCGAGGCCGCCTACGGCTGGCAGCGTGACCGACTGCTGCTTACCGGTGGGGGTGTAGGTGTAGGTGTAGGTGTACGTGCCGGCCAGACCGGTGGTCATCGAGTTGGAGGGGATGACCGTCTCGTTGCCGGTGGGGTGGTAGTCGGCGTCGTAGCCGGTGACGCGGGTGGTGTAGTCGCCGTTGTCGGTGTGCCGACTGGAGCTCCCGGGCTGCCCTATTCCCCCGGGTGCATCGTCGTAGCTGTATGCGGTGACCGGAGAGGAGGCGGCGGAGCCCCGACGGACGGCCTTCACCCGGCCGAGCAGGTCGTACTCGGTGAAGGTCTCCTGCTGGCGGGCGTCCTTGGTGCGGTTGGGGCGGTCGGCGTCGTCGTACCAGGTGTACGTGGTGCCCGTGTCGGGATCGGTGGAGGAGGTGACACGTCCTCGGGCGTCGTAGGTGTAGGTCCAGACGTTGCCCGCGGGATCGGTGACCGTGCTGCGGTTGCCTCGCGCGTCGTAGTCGTACCGCGTCGTGCGGCCGGCCGTGGCGTCGGAACTCTCCTGGGTGTAGTGCTTCATGGAGGTGACCCGTCCGAGCGCGTCGTAGTACGTGCGGGTCGTGGGGGCGGTCGAGCCCGCAGGGTTCACCCAGGTGCTGGTGTAGCTGTAGCTGGTGTAGGCGGCGTATTTGTAATCGCCGTTGTAGTAAGTGGAGGCGCGGATCTCGCGCTCCATGCCGTCGTAGCGGTGCTTGACGTAGCTGGGGATCGACGCCTTGGACCGAGGAGCGAACAGCTGCGTGTCCGGTTCGTCCTTGGCCAGGTAGCCGCCGGTTCGCTCGTCGACCAGGCCGTGGTCGTTATAGCTGGTATCGGTGATGATCCGCCCAGGGCCGTGAGCCTGGGTCTGTGTTTGGACCTCGCGCATCAAGCCGTCGTAGAGGGTGACCTGGCTGGCGTAGGTGCCGTCGTCGTTGAGTGTCTGGACAGTGACGGCGGTGGGCCGCATCTCCTTGCTCGTGGCGATGGCCGGCAGGTAGCCGATCACGGTGTCGGGGGACGTGCCGCCGGACGACCGAGAGGCCGACCAGCCCTTTGTCAGTCGGCCGAGGGCGTCGTACGCGCTGCGGGTGATGCGTCCGTTGGGGTCGGTGACGGTGAGCGGAAGGCCGCGGCCCGGGTCGAACGTGGTGGTGGTGGCCTGCCCCTTGGCGTTGATCGCCTTGGTCTCGGTGACCGGACCGCCCGCTGCGGGGGTGTACTGGATCTCCTGAGTGCCCTGGCCGGGTTTGGTGACTTTACGGACGCGGCCCAGATCGTCGTAGATCGTTTCGGTGACGACCGAGTAGGCGGTTCCCGCCCCGTCGATTTCGGCTACCGACGTGGCCCTGCCCTTGGTCGGCGTTGCCGCGTAGGCGAGATTGTCGTAGCTGGTCTGCTGCGCGGACCTCAGCTGGCTGGCCGGATCGGCGGTTGCGTAACCGGTGCACGATGTGCTGGTGGTGCGCTGTTCCTTGGGTAGGCCGATCAACCAGGCTGTCGTGTTGTGCACGTATGACGTCACGGTGCACGTCTGGTCGGTCAGAGTCTCGCCGCTGCCGTCGGGTTTGACGACGGCCGTCTCGACGTGGGTGGGCAGGCCGTAGGTGTCGTCGACCGTGGTGAGAGTGCGGACGGCGCGCCAGCTGCCGTCGTCATCGGTGGTTTGGATGTCGTCGGTGCGCTTGATGCCGGTGCGGTGGGCAAGGAGCGGTTCGGCGTCGGTTCCGTCCTCGTTCTCCCGGGCCCGGGATGCGGTCTGCTTGGACCACGGGTAGATCAGGGTGCGCTTGAGGAGCTGGCGGTCGGAGTTGCGGTAAGTGAGGGTCTCCGCGGTCATGCCGGCGTACTGCGGGGCGTCGTCGGCCAGCAGCGTGGAGGTACGGGTGGAGTCCTTGACCTCACCCCCAGTGCCCTGGAAGTAGCGGTGGACCGAGTACGACTGAGGGTTGACGTCGCCCTGCTCGGAGACGGCCTTGCTGCCCTTGGTGACCGATACCTGCCGGTGGCCGCGCCAGTCGCTGAAGGTGCGTAGGGCCGGGCGGGTGAACTCGTCATCGCTCTTGGACCAGGCCGGCTGCTCATAGGCGTACTTGGTGAGGACGGGTTTGCCGTGCGAGGTGACCTTGTCGGTCTCGATGACGGAGTCGACGACGTACTTGTTGAACCACGCCTTCGCGGGGGTCTTTTCGTCGCCGTCGGGCGACCAGCGGACGGGGTAGCAGTTGCCGTTGGCCTTGCCCCTGTCGTCTGCGGGCTCGGTCCGGCAGCCGCCGGTGTACTCGACCTCGATGTCGCCGCCGTACTCGGTGGAAACGGTGCCGATACGGGGGCGGGTGAACCCGGGACGCTGGTCGTTGTTGCCCCTGCTCACGAGGTTCGGCAGCTGCCGGTCCCTGAGCCAGGTCTTCAGCGGTGAGGTGGAGCCGACGGTGTACTGGGCGAAGCTGATGCCGTCGGCGGACTGGAGGGTTCCGGTGGTGTCGCCGGGGCCGTAACCGGTGCGTGTGATCGAGTTCAGCCACAGCCCCGGGGAGCTGTCGTACCAGTCTTCGGGGAAGGACTGGTGGAGCGTATAGACGTCCACCTTGCCCAGGCTCTGCTGTCCGGCACGGCCGGCCTTCGTGGTTACTGTGTCCAGGCGCATCTGCGTCCAGAAGGACGGGAAGGCCGGGCACAACTTCGAGGTGGACTTGCAGTTGAGGTTGCCGGGGGTGTCCCACCAGGGCCGGTAGGCGCCCGGGTCGCTCGTCTTGTCGAAGTTGCCCGCAGCGCACGCGGTCGGCGACTTCAGGCAGCGCTGCTCGGCGCCGAACTCCACAGTCGCGGACGGTTTGGTGAGGCTGTCCGGGCGCATGCCGTAGTCGATCGTTGTCGGGTGCTGCGCACGGTCGTACTGCTCGGGAGACTTGAACTTCTTACGGACGGCGTAGTAGTTCGTCTCCTGCTTGTAGTTGACGATCATCGCGTTGCCGTTGATGTCGACGACCTTGTCCAGGCCCCAGCGCCACGCCTGCTGCTTGCCCGAACCGCAGCGCGAGTCCGCGAAGGCATCGCCGTGGCAGGGCTCACCGGGATGGTTGCCGAAGACGGGAACGGTGGAAACGGAGTCGGTGTCGGCGTGGCCACCGCCGACCTGGTTGAGGCCGTAGTAGTACTGGGTGCCGTCGCGGGTGGTGACCACCCAGTACTCGCCGTTGTTGTCGTCGTTGCTGCCACCGACGCGGTGCTCGACGCGGGTGCCGTCGTCCTGCTGGGGCCGGTAGAACTCGCTGTCCTGCTCCGGGTTGCTGCCGGAGCCGGCGTCACGGACCAGTTCCGTGGTCTTGCCCGCCAGGGACATCACGGCGTTGTACGACACCCAGCAGAGGTCGCTGGTCTTGTCCTTCTTGGCTGTGTTGTTGGGGGCGCCTGCGTTCAGCTCTTTGCGATCGTCCTGGCAGGGGCGGTAGCGGCGCTCGATGTAACCGGGGTCGTAGGACCAGCCCTCGCCGATCCACGAGGATTGCCCGGAGGAGACGGCAGTACGCCCGTCCACCGACTGCGAGTTGTAGTTGAACGAGATCGCCGGCGCGGGGCCGGACGGCGGGCTGGGCACGGTCAGCGGGTAGGACCAGGTGAACGCGCCCGATGATCCTCCCGCCTCCCACTTGCCATCCGGGGCAAGCGGCGTCGCCTTGAATGTGCCGCCTGCCCCGCCGCCCGAGTCGACGGCGGCGACGACTGCGGTAGCGGGGCCCGCCGCCACGGGAGTTGTCGAGGCGGTCCTGTGGTAGGCCGCCTGGATCACACCGGCACGATCGGACGGCGTGGAGGCGGCGGAGGCTGGGGTCGTCGCGGTGTCGGCCGCCGGGTCGACGGTCGCGGTCAGGGACTTCAACGCCGAGTCGTTTGTCGTCTCCAGGTCCTCGTATTGCTGGCACGCCTCGTCGTCCGGCGCCGTCAGATAGCAGTCGGGGAACTGGACGAGTCGCAGCCGCGATGCCCAGTCGGCACCGTAGAGGTTGTTGAACTTGGAGTAGTCCAATTTCACCGACACCGGCACGGAGCCGGTGGCGGGAGCCTGAACCACCATGAGGGCGCCGTCGATTCCCACGCTCGCCGCCGTTGTGCGGTCGGGGATGGAGACCTGCCATTTGCCGGTGGGAGCCGGCTGGTCCGGGCTTTGGCCCAGGCTCACCGGGAGATTACCGACGGGGCGGAGCGCCATCTGGTCGGCCGTCGCGTGTGCGGAGGCCGTCGTCGCTGTGGAACCGAAGTCGACCGAACCGGAGAGATCCGACGGCGGAGAGGCGGTGTTCGTAGCGACAGACAGCTGGTCGTCGGGGATTTCCGCTCGGAGGCTGGCCACCTTGGGCCGGGCGGCCTGACCCGGCACCGGCACATCTCGTTTCAGTGCCTCGAGGTTCACCGATTCCCGACCGACCTCCGCTTTCAACGGGTCCGGCGGCAGTGCCATGGCCTGGGCAGGCAGCAAACCGACCAGTAGTGCCGTCGCAGTCACAGGCACAGCGGTCCGGGCGAGGCGACGCTTGCGGGCCATGAGGAGTCGATCAAACACGGCGGGGTCCCCCCGGACCACTTGAAGCGGGACCGGAGTTGGGCCACGCGTGACGGCGTATCAAACAGCGGAGATTCTGTGATCAAGCTGTGAGTGAATGCCAGGCGTGGGGAGCCAATGTGAACATTGTCACGGTGCGTAATGACTCGCTACGCAGTGAAAGCGGCCAAGCGTTGGAAAGGCCTTGAGGTGGGATTTGTCAGGCTGTTGAGAGCTATCGGGCATAGCGACACCTGGATCTTCAAAAGCGGCGCCGATTGGCCCCGACTCGACAGCCTTCGCCCCGTGTTGCTCCATAGGGGCTGCCCTCCCGTTTCACACACCCCATCCGCATGCCGTAAGCGGGCGATGCTCCGCCAGCCCGTACGACCACGACATTCACAAGATGACGACAGAGTGCTCATAGGTCATCATCGGCTGGCTCGAGCCGCGCTCCGCTCGGATGCGGCTGCGAGGGGGAAAGGGGAACTCGGTCGATGACACTCAACTGGCGCCGCAGGCCAGGCCGCCGGACCGGCGCCGTGCTGCTCGCAAGCGTGCTCGCCACGTCCGGCATCGTCTACGCGGGACTGCGGCTCGATGGCGACGCGGCGCCATCCGACGGCCATCACCGGCAGCGGACCGTCACCGTCACCGAGGGCACCGCCCTTGCACAAGCAGCGCGGACAGGCCAGAACATCGAAGTCACCGCCGCCCGCACCGCCTCCACCACCACCTGGGCCCGCCCCGACGGGCTCATGCAGAAGCAGCTCTACTCATCGCCCATCCGGGCCAAGGTGGACGGTCAGTGGAAGAAAATCGATGCGAGGCTGCACCGCACACAGGCCGGGTGGGAGCCAAAGGCGACCAACACCCGCATCGTCTTCTCAGCCGGCTCGAGAAGCGGCGCCCGGCATACCAATCGCTCGACCACGCACCGTGTCTCCCTGCTGAACGGCACGGCCGCCGACTCGGGAACACCACTCGTCACCCTGCACGTCGGCGACCACGACATCCAGCTCACGTGGCCCGGCCCCGTCCCTAGCCCCATCATCGACGGCAACCGCGCGCTGTACCCGGACATTTTCTCGGGCGGCGACCTGGTCCTCACCGCCGACGACGACGGCTTCGCCCAGCTGGTCGTGCTGAAGAACCGCCAGGCCGCCTCCGACCCGCACGTGCAGCAGCTGGCCTACGGGCTGCACTCCGCCGACCTCACTTTCCAGCTCGACCCGGTCACCGGCATTGTCGGCGCCAACAACGCCTACGGCGACGAGGTCGCCATGTCCCCCACGCCGCTGATGTGGGACAGCAGCGGCACGCCGGCCATCACCGACGGCACCGTGGGCGCGAGCACTCAGCCGACCGAGCCCGAGACACCCGACGCGACCGACTCCATCAGCCCGACCCCGAGCGACAGCCCTTCTCCGGCTGACGAAGACCCGGTGGAGAGCGACGAACAGAGCGACACCGACGTCGAGACCCTGCCGTCCGCCAGCGACGGTCCCGAGCCCTCGGTACCCGAATCCCCCCTGCCCTCCGCACCCCCGGAGCCGACACCAGATCCCTCGCAGACAGGGTCAGCAGCGACGCTGACCCTGCGCCAACTGGACGGACCCTCGCCGGACTCGCGTGGATCGCTGGTCGACGCCGACCTGGCGGCCGGCAAGTGGACCCTCACCCCGGACCAGGAATTTCTGACCGACCCGGCAACCACGTACCCCGTGTTCATCGATCCCTCGGTCAAGAAACACATCCAGCACTGGACCACGGCCTACAACCGCTTCCCCAAGGCGACGTTCTACGATGGAAAGGGCTTCAACAAGGGCGGCACCCACGAAGCACGCGTCGGCTTCGAATCCGACACCTGGGGCACCTCCCGCTCCTTCTTCAACATCACCTTCGACAAGGACCTCAAGGGCACCAAGATCACCCGGGCGAAGCTGAGCATGCTGGAGACCTACTCCTGGTCCTGCAGCGCCCGTTCCATGAGCGTGCACCTGACCGGAGAGGTCGACTCGCACACCAACTGGAGCAACGCGCCTAAACTGCACGACGGCAACAAGCTGGCGACCAAGAGCTTTGCGCACGGCTGGAAGGCCTCCAGCTGCCATGACGACTACGAAGCCTTCGATGTCCGGCGGGGGGTACAGCAGGCCGCCGACGACGGCGACGACACCATCACCTTCGGACTGCGCGCACGCGACGAGAACTCCCAGTACGCGTGGAAGAAATTCCAGGCCGACGGCGACTACGCGCCCGTCCTGGAGATTGTCTACAACCGCAAACCCACCATCGTCCCCGGCTCCCTCGACCTGGGACCGGACGCCAGGTGCACCACCACCAAGCCCTATGTGCGCATGGGCTCAGGGAACCTGACCTTCACCGTCAAGGCCACCGACAAAGACAAGAACCTCGACTACATCGACTTCGACCTGTGGCCCACGGGGAAGTGGACCACCACGGGTGACCTGCTCCGCTCCGCCGGCAAAAAGACCGTGGGCGGCGACACCGACACCGCACTGCGCACCGCTACCTTCTCGACCGGCGGCCTGACCAACGGCACCGTCTACTCCTGGCGCGCACAGGCCTGGGACGACGACGGCAGTTCATCGAGCTACGCCCCGGCCACGACACCGTGCCGGTTCGTCCTCGACACCGCCGCTCCCAGACCGCCCAAGGTCAGCTCCACCGACTTCCCGGACGCCGACGGCAAAGACAACGGATTCGGCAACGACACAGAGGATGCCAGCTGGAGCACCAAGAAGTTCGGCACCCCCGGCTCCTTCACCTTCCGCGCCCTCAATACCGACGCCGCGCGCTATGAATACGGCTTCAACTCTCCCAACTACCCCTTCACTGTTACACGGAAGGCCGGCACCGACCCCTCCGTCAGCGCCACGATCACCGACGCCAAACCCCCGGCCGCAGGCCCCAACGTGCTGTACGTCCGCACCGTCGACAGTGCCGGTAACCCCTCGGAGCCCACGAAGTACTTCTTCTACGTGACTCCAAGAGATCAGGCCGACAAGGCTGGTGACTTCACCGGCGACGGCATGCCTGACCTCTTTGCCGTCACCGAGGCCGGCAACCTCGCCCTGTACCCCTCCGAGGCCGACAAGACCGACCTCACCAAGCCCACCGGCGACCTCGACTACTCCATGCCCGGCGCCTACCGCGCCAACCCCAGGAAGGACCCCAACGGCGATGACCTGCCACCATTCGCCGGTCCGCCCTCCGGCCACTTCAAGAACGCCCTGATCACCCACAACGGAGACATCTACGGCGGAGACGGCCTGCAGGACCTCGTCGCACGGGTCGACGGCAGACTCTGGGTCTACCCCGGAGACGGCTACGGCGCCGTCAACATCGACCAGCGCCGCGAAATCCTGTTGCCCGCAGCAGCACCCAACCCTGCGGACTTCACCCAGATCATCAGCGCCGGCGACGCCACCGGAGACGGCCGCACCGACTTCTTCGCCACCGTCAAGAATGGCGCCGACGACGAACTGTGGGCTCTGACCGGCTACCACGGCGCGACCATCGACCAGGCCATCCGCCTCGCCGGCTCCGGATGGAAGGACCGTGACCTCGTCACCGCCCAGGACATCAGCGGCGACGGCACCACCGATCTGCTCTTCCGCAGTGACGTCTCCGGACGCCTCCTGCTCCGCAAGGGCATCCCCGCCGACAGTGGCGGAGCGGACCTCAACTCCCTCGCCCTCGCGGCGAACTCCTCCGGAGGAGCCGACCTCGAATACGCCGCATCGGGCTGGGCCAGCAGCAGCTTCCCGCTCCTGATCGGCACACCGAGCGCCAACGCGGACACCGTTCCTGACATCTGGGCCATCCGCGCCGACGGATCCGTCCGCTTTTACGCAGGCGGCAAGAGCACCGTCACCGGTTCCGGAACGGAGGCCATTTCCCCCAAGGACTACTGGCAGACCCGCATCGCCATCGGCTGAGCCGCCTGCGCAGCGGCCGGCTTCGCACCTCCGGCAGGTTCGAAGTCGGCCCACGCCAGGCCTTTCATGCTGCTGCGACGCCCCCGTCAGTATCGTCGCAATGCGCCGGCCGGGACTCCGTCCACCACGACCACCCGATACCGCCGTCGTGGACGGGACCCCAGGACGGCTTCCCGGATGACGTGGCGTAGGTCCGCTTTGCGCAGCCGTCGGATCTCCGCGTTGGCCAGGGCGGCCGCCTGATCCTGCACCCGTTTCAGCGCCGCCACGGCGGGCTGCATCAACAACGTCACTCCATGTGTGATGGATGCGCGACGCAGCGCACCGCGGCGGATTCGGAGAACCGCTGCGAGGTCAGCCACGCGGTGCTCCGGTATCCGTATCGTGGCCACGCGGGGCTGGCAGTGGATCGGTCGGATGAAGTGGCGGGGCCACGTCGAGGACGTGGAGGGTATCGGGCATTGTTTCCAACCTCAGGCTCGTGATCAGCTGCTGGCCTCGGGCGCCCGACCTGCGTTGGACGGTGCGAGCGGCCAGATGCTCGAAGAAGGGCATGAAACCTGGTGGGACACCTGCGATCCCGGTGTCGCGACGACGGGAACGCTCCCGCTCGATGAAAGGCTGTAGCGCGATCCATGCCCGGATGATCATCGTGGCATTCGCCGAGACGACGAGCTTCTCGTCGATGAGCCTGAACGCGACCAGGATGCCAAGCCACTCGAGCGTCGCACAGACGTTGAAGGCGGCGTCGATGCGCCGTTCCTCCTCTGGAGTCCCGTCGCCGCCCCAGCCCTCCACCAGCCCCGTCCGGGGCGGATGGCGGATGACCAGGTCCAGGTCACGCCGGAAGTCTACCGACCGCAACTCGCGATAGAGGGCCGAGAAAACGCTGAGCCCGTTCGTGTCCGTGGCAATCCGTGTGGCTCGTCGGACTTGATGCACTGCCACCGCCAGCGCACCTACGGCGATCAAGAGTGACACCGCGACATTTAAGGAGTTGAGCATCGGCACTCCGGCTCTGCAGGGTGGCTTCTCGCTTCAATTGTGGTGGTGGCAGGACAGATACGGCTATGGCTCGGGGGGCCGCGCGTGAGCGCAATCGAACGATGGGGGTGGGGGCGCATCGCGATCTCTGCGGACGTGTGCCCCAGCCGCCGACGGAATGCTGGGTTGACTGCTCCACGATGGACGTAGCGGAGGACCGTTACGCGGTCGTGCCGGGGGGAGGAGGAGGCGTGCCCGCCGTTTCCCTGAATGATCGTCTCAATGAGGTACGGCCGACAGTGTGTCCGCCGTAGCCATCACGGAAGCACTGTCACAACCAACTGGAATGATCCGTCACAGCAGGTGCGGTCGGGCAGCCGGAGCACGTTCGTGGAGGCGTGAAGTGACGGTGACCGGGAGAGGGCGGAAGGTGTTGCCCGGTCGCGGACGGCTACGAGCACCTGGACCTGGACGAGATCGACTTCGCGTCGGCAGAGGCGGTAGTCGAGCGGCTGCGGTTGCCGACCCTGGAGAAGGCGCGCGAACTGCTCGTCCGCCGCCGAGGGGACGCGCCCTCTCTGGGTGGCCGACACCCTGGTCGAGCAGCGCGAGGGCGGCATCCGGCCAGACAGAGGGATCGATGTCGGTAGCGGTCAGTCGCCCCTCGTACGTGAGCCGAACCGCGCTCTCGTCGACGTGCTCGACCAACTCGACCGGCCACGGCTGAGGTCCGCGTCACACCCCTGCCACCCGAAGGCCGTCAACAGCGATCAGCAGACTGGAAACTACGTGGTCGCGGGAACCGGGCCGGGGCCTCAGCGATGCGATGCAGCCCTAGTCCATCAGCGGCTTCTCCCATCGAAGCCGAGGCTGCGTGCCTGCCGGTGGCAGCTTGCGCAGGCGATCCCGCGGGCGAGGTCGTCCATGCGGGTACGTACACTGCCGGCCGGCCGATGGTGATCACGCCATGCCGCCGGGTGCTGTTCAGCGGGTGCGCAGCCCCGTCGTCGTCGCGCCGGTGCGATCGCGCAGCAGTGCACGCAGGGTGGTGGCGTGCTCGTAACCGACTTTGCGGGCGATGGTCTCCAGCGACAGATCCGTGGTGCGCAGCAGATGCGTGGCCTGTTCGACGCGCAGGTCCTGGACGAACCGCACCGGGGTGGTGTTCAGGACCCGGCGGACGGTGCGCTGGAGGGTGCGCTCGCTGACACCGAGGGCGTGTGCCGCCTCGGCCAGGCTGTTCGGCGTGTCGAGGTGGCGGCGCGCCCACTGTTCGAACGCTGCGATCAGGGGGTCGCTCTGCGCGAGGGCACTCGGGATGGTGTACGCGGACTGCGACGGGCGCTCGTCGACGACGAGGTAACGGGCGACGAGGTCGGCCAGGGCCGGGCTGGCCATCCGTACGACGGCAAGGGCGAGATCGACATGCCCGAAGGCGGCCCCCGCCGTGGTCACCCCCCGCGATGAGATCACCATGCTGGTCTCGTCGAGTGCGACGGCCGGATAGCGGCGGCGGAAGACGGGCGCCAGCCACCACGTGGTCGTCGCCCGGATGCCGTCGAGGACGCCCGACTCGGCCAGCAGGAAGGTGCCCGTGCAGGCCGAGGCGACGGGTGCCTCCCGGTCGCGCCGCTCGGCCACCAGTTTCCGCACCCTGGCCAGGTCGGTGCCCGCGACGCGGTCCAGAAGGGCATCGGGCCGGCGTTCGGCGAGTGCCGGGACGATCAGCAGATCCGCGGTGTCGGCGGCGCTCGCGGGCTCGGCCGGGACGAGGTGCCCGGCACCGGTGCGCACCTGCCGGCTGAAACCGATCGTCGTGACGTTCCAGGCCGGTGGCGGCTGGGGGAGTTCGCCGCGCATCGCGTTGGCCGCCGCCAGGACGTCCAGGGCAGCGGAGAGCCCCGAATCGAATACGCCTTCGTATGCCAGTACCGACACATCCATGTCGGAAACGCTATCAGGAGTGTCGTTTCCGACACTGGAGAGGGGCGGATCGCCGACCTAGCGTGAGTGGTGTCCCCAGAGAGGGGAGACGCGACCGCACGGACCCGCGTGCCGGGCGATCGCGCCCGGGCGCCCCGATGGCGGGGTGCCGAATCGAGACGAGGAATCCACTGTCATGAACAACATCGGTCTGCTGGCCCGCATCGAGGCCAAGCCGGAGTACGCAGACGAGATCGCCCGGTTGCTGACCGGGGCCCTGCAGCTCGCCGAGGAGGAGAAGCGGACCGTGACGTGGTTCGCCTTCCGTGAGGACGCCACCACCTTCGGCGTCTTCGACACCTTCGAGAACGACGAGGACCGCACCGCGCACCTGCGCGGACGGATCGCCGCCGCGCTCATGGGGGCCGCGGAGACCATGCTCGCCTCGGCGCCCGACATCCGGCCCGTCGACCTGCTCGCGGTCAAGCTCCCCTGAGCGGATCCCTACGCCGCGCAGCGCACCCACGAGACACCGAACCACAGGAGACCCACCGACCATGACATCGATGCCCCCGGCCCCGGCGACGGACACCGGAGCCTCGCACGGCACGGGCCCCGCCGTACGCTCACGCACCCACACGTGGGCGCCGCCCACCGGCTACGCCGACGGTGTCGGCCGCTCGGGTCTGGAGGTGCTCCAGATGTGTGTCGAGGGCCGCTTTCCGCAGGCGCCGATCTGCGGCACGCTCGGATTCCGCCTCGTGGGGGCGGAGCACGGCCGGGCCGTCTTCGAGGGCGAGCCCGCCGAGCACCTGCTCAACCCCATGGGCACCGTGCACGGCGGCTTCCTCGCCACACTCCTCGACTCGGCCCTCGGCAGCGCCGTGATGTCCACGCTCCCCGTGGGGCGCGCCTACACCACGATCCAGCTCGGCGTGCACATGGTGCGCCCCGTCTTCGCCGACACCCCGACCCTGCGTTGCGAGGGCACCGTGATCCATGCGGGCCGCACCACCGCGACCGCCGAGGCGAGGGTCACCGGTACTGGGGACGGGAAGCTCTACGCGCACGCCACCACCACCTGCGCGGTCTTCGCGCTGCCTGAACAGGCCTGACCGAGGAGCCTGACCGAGTGGCCCGACAGAGGGGCCCGACGGAGGGGGACGCCAGGTCCGGCTGACGGCGGGACCGCACGCAATGCAGCAGGCCGGGGCGATGGCCGATGTCCATCGCCCCGGCCTCTTCCCATGCGCACCAGTGCCGCCTGACACCAGCACGCGTGAACGGCCGGTGAAGGAATCGGCACGGATAATTCTTGATCATTCCTTGGTGATTCAACCAGTGCAAAGGGCTGCACGTTTGCTTTCGGGTTGCTCCGAACGTGCGTAAGTCCTGTGGAGATCGCCCCCAGGTGGGCCGTCATGACCAGGGCCAGGGGATTGATCTGGCCGCGACAAGTCGGCACGCTCCAGAGCGCGAGCAGGACTCTGCCGCTTGAACGCGAATCCCCCCACATAACGAGGAGACCCCTCTTGACGGCGCATCACAAACGCATGGGCAAGGCCAAGACCGTCACCGCGATCGCGGCCGCCGCAACCGTCGTCGGTACGGCCCTGTACGTCTCCCCTGCCGCCCAAGCGGATCAGCCCGCGGAAGGCAAGGTCTACGGCCTCAACGCCGAAGGTGCCGTGGCCGGCAGCTACATCGTCCTCATGGACCAGAAGGCTTCCCAGGACGAGAAGCAGGACCTGGCCACGGAGTACGGCGGCAAGATCAGCCGGACCTTCGGCTCGGCGGTCAACGGCTTCTCCGCCGACAGCCTCAGCGAGACCGAGGCCAAGCGCCTGGCCGCCGACCCCTCGGTCGCCACGGTCGTACAGAACAAGAAGTTCCACATCGATGCCACCCAGGACAACCCGCCGTCCTGGGGCCTGGACCGCATCGACCAGAAGGACACGGCCGGCGACAAGAAGTACACCTATCCGGACAAGGCCGGCGAGGGGGTGACCGCGTACGTCATCGACACCGGCGTCCGCATCAGCCACAAGGACTTCGGCGGCCGAGCCAGTTACGGATTCGACGCCGTCGACAATGACAACAGCGCCGACGACGGCAACGGCCACGGCACCCACGTGGCCGGAACCATCGCCGGAACGGCCCACGGTGTGGCCAAGAAGGCCAAGATCGTCGCGGTCAGGGTGCTCGACAACAACGGCTCCGGAACCACCGAGCAGGTCGTTGCCGGCATCGACTGGGTGACCAAGAACCATCAGGGGCCCTCGGTGGCCAACATGAGCCTCGGTGGAGGCGCCGACCCCGCGCTCGACGAGGCGGTCAGCAAGGCCATCGCCTCCGGTGTCACGTTCGCGGTCGCCGCCGGCAACGAGTCGGCGGACGCAGGGCAGAGTTCACCGGCCCGAGTCCCCGAGGCCATCACGGTCGCGTCCAGCACCAAGGAAGACGCCCAGTCGGACTTCTCCAACTTCGGCAAGCTGGTGGACCTGTACGCGCCGGGCTCGGACATCACCTCCGACTGGAACGACAGCGACCAGGGGACCAAGACGATCTCCGGCACCTCCATGGCGACCCCCCACGTCACCGGAGCCGCAGCCGTCTACCTGGCCGGACACCCGGACGCCACCCCGGCTCAGGTCGCCACCGCGCTGACCGGCGGGGCAACCAGTGACAAGATCACCAACCCGAGCAGCGGAACGCCCAACAAGCTGCTGAAGGTGACCGAGTAGCCCTTGCTCCCACCTCGTGCGCGGCACGAGAACACTGCAGCCCGGTGGTGCCGTCAGCGCGTACAGCAGCGGCACCGCCGGGCCGCGTCGTTCCAGCCCGCATCCTGGGCGGCCGGCAGCGCCCAGGTACGTGGTTGTCATCACGGTCCGAAGCAGTCGCGAGTGTGTACCCGGGGAAAGCTTCATGCTGTGTGGCGGGTCGGGAGTGTCCAACTTGCCTTCTGCGAAACAGACTTGAGCCCTGCCTCCTTGCAATCGGTCTCACGTGCTGCCCAGACTGAGGTCGGTCCCCAATGGGTTGTCCCGGTGAGCCTGGTGGTGCAATGGCGGCAGTGGATGTGTCGAGGATCGATCGTCGCGTGCGGGGCGAGGTGCAACGGAGGGGACTGTTCCTCGTCTCACCCGACCCGGAGCCCGGCATGCTGGCGGCAACCAAGTTCGTCTTCGTATGCACCGACCCGGACCCGGGCGACTGCGGCTTCACCCGGGTGGGGCACGTGTCCACAGAGACGGGGTTCAACCACGTCGTCTACGCGATGGACGGCCGCGACCGCCGGCAGGCGGTATCGCTCTCGCAGGTCCGGGGGCATTTCCCGACGTGGGAAGACGGGATCACGACTGTTCTGGCCGCGTTCGATCAGTGGCCCTGAGTCAAGCAGTTGCTGCTCGGCGTCGGCCGTCGCCATCCGCTCGAAGCGGCTGAGTCCCGCGCCCTCGCGCGCCGGACGTGCCGCTCGTGCGAAGGCGTCGCCGGTGTCCGGACGGCGGGGCCGCCGCGCACGGATCGTCGTGGGAGATGCGGGGACGGCACAGAGACGTCGTCCTCGCATCTCCCCGGCCGCTGTCAGCTCGCCCCTCAGCTCGCCGCGGTGAAGGTGTAGGTCCCGGCCGGCAGGTGGTAGCCCGCCGGACCTGCCGGGACCGCCTGGGCGGGGGCCACGATCGACTCCGGCCGTGAGGTGGGGACGGTGACGGCCGCGAAGGTGTTGACGGGCACGGTGACTCGGAGTTGCAGCTGCCCGTCGGAGATCGACCAGCTGCTCGCCGCGCTGCCGAACGGGGTGTCGTACATGCTGGCGGCGGAGGTCAGGCCGCCGCCGGGTCGCGGTGCGATACGCAGGGAGGCGTAGCCGGGACTCGCGGGAGCGAGCCCGCCGATGTGGCGGTAGAGGAAGTCGCCGACCGAGCCGAGACCGTAGTGGTTGAACGAGTTCATGCCCGGGTCGTTGAACGAGCCGTCGGTACGGATGCCGTCCCAGCGCTCCCAGATCGTGGTGGCACCGTGGTCGATCATGTAGCCCCAGCCGGGGAAGCCACGCTGCAGCAGGATCTGGTACGCGGTGTCGACGTGCCCGTGGTCCGCCAGCGCGGGCAGCAGGTTCTCCACGCCGAGGAAGCCCACACTGAGGTGCCCGCTCGTTGCGGCGACCTTGGCGGCCAGCTTGTCCGCGGCCGCCCGGACCAGGGACGCGGGCAGCAACTCGAAGGCCAGGGCGAGCACATAGCCGGTCTGGGTGTTGCCGCGGACGGTGCCGTCACCCGTCACGAAGCGCGCGGCGAAGGCCGCCGCCACCTGGTCGGCGAGCCGCCCGTAGGACGTGGCCTCGGCCGTACGGCCCGTGGCCGCCGCCATGCGCGAGACCAGGCGGGCCGACCTGGCGAAGTAGGCCGTGCAGATGAGGTCCTGTGCCGTGTTGTCGTTGACGTTGAGCCAGTCGCCGTAGGTCTGCTGATTGCGGATCAGATCGCTCCCGGCGGTGTTGCGCAGATAGTCGACCCATTTCGCCATGGCCGGAAAGTGCTGGTCGACGACCGTGAGGTCGCCGAACCGCTGCCACAGCGTGTACGGGATGATCGTGCCCGCGTCCCCCCAGCCGGCTGTGCCGGAACCGTTGATCACCGCGGGTGCGACATCGGTGAAGGCGCCGTTGGCCTGCTGGGCGTCTGTCAGGTCGTCGACGAACTTGGCGAGGAAGGCGTGTGTGTCCAGGTTGAAGGTCGACGTCGCGCAGAAGGCGGCGATGTCGCCGGTCCAGCCCAGGCGTTCGTCCCGCTGGGGGCAGTCGGTGGGGATCGAGAGCATGTTGCTGCGTTCGCCCCACAGGATGTTGTGCTGGAGCCGGTTGATCAGTGCGTCGGAGCTGCTGAAGGTGCCCGGCTGCCCGGCGTCGGTCCACACCGCCCGACCGGTGACGGTGCCGTCGTCGGGCTTGAAGTCGGCCGGCAGGCCGGTGAGTTCGACGTAGCGGTAGCCGTGGACGGTGAACCGGGGCTCGTAGGTCTCGATGCCTCCGGTGCCGGCAAGGGTGAACCGGTCGGTGGCCTGGGCGGCACGCAGGTTCGTGGTGTACAGCGTGCCGTCGCGATGGAGAACCTCGCCGTGCCGGACGGTGACCGTGGTGCCCGCGTCGCCGCTGAGCGCTATGCGGTTCCAGCCGGTGAAGTTCTGCCCCATGTCGAAGATCCACACCCCCGATCGCGGCTGGGTGGCCGACACGGAGGCGAACTCGTGCTGGACGGTCACACCGTTGTCGACCTGGGCGACCAAGTGAGGTGCGCTCTCGTCGCGGACGGCCGCGGCGGCCCAGCTGCTGTCGTCGAAGTCCACGCCGTCCCAGCCGCTGACGTGCAGACGGGCGTCGTAGGTCTCGCCGTTGTACAGATCGTCCGCTGTGATCGCGCCCGTGCCGGCCTTCCAGCTGCCGTCCGTCGTCACCAGCTGGGTGGTGCCGTCGGTGAAGGTGATGAGCAGCTGCGCGGCGTACCACGGCTGGGTGCCGTACCGCTGGCTGCCGGCGAAGCCCAGGCTGCCGGAGAACCAGCCGTTGCCCAGCCAGGCGCCGAGCACGTTGGCTCCCTGCCGGATGCGTGCGGTGACATCGAAGACCTTGTACTGCACGCGTTCGGTGTAGTCGGTCCACCCGGGAGCCAGCACGTCGTCGCCGACCTTCGCACCGTTGAGCCGGCTCTTGTGGAGCCCCAGCGCGGTGGTCAGGAGCCGGGCGGACGCGACCCGCTTGCCCACGGTGAAGGCTTTGCGCAGGAGGGGCGCGGGCCGGACGACTCGCACGTCGGAACCCCACGGGCCAGTGCCGTACGAGGCGACTGCGCGTGCCGCGGGCCAGTCTCCGTCGTCGTAGCCGGGAGCCTGCCAGCCGGACGGAGCGTCCTGGTGCGACTTCCACGACGCGTCGGTGACGACGGTCGGGCCGCCGGTCACCGTCAGCTTGGCGATGAGCGAGGCCGGGGACTGGCTGGTGTTGCGGCCCGCGATCGCGATCGTGTTGCCACCGCTCGTGAGGTGTGGGGTGACATCGACCAGGGCTGCGCTCTTCCATGAGTCGGTCACTCGTGGTGAGGCGCTCACCAGGGTTCCGTTGACCCAGACATCCGCGGTGTCGTCCCCGGTGACGACCAGGGTGGCGCCGGCGGGCGCACCCGTCAGTGTGAAGGTGCGCCGGAAGTAGCGGGTCGCGGCGGGAACCCCTGCCGCGGGATCGCCCTCGGGATACCAGATCCAGGCGGCGCCCGACAGGTCCGGGCCCGGCAGCCGGCCGATGAACGCGGCGCGCCACTCGTCGGCCGGGGCCAGCAACCCCGTTTCGAACCACTGCGGCTCGCTCCACGCGCCCGCCCGGCCCTGGGTGTCCCAGACGCGAACGCGCCAGAAGAAGCGGGTCAGGCTCGCCAGGCGGCGCCCGGCGTAGGCGATGTCGATCTGCCGGTCGGACGGGATGCGGCCGCTGTCCCACAGGTCGCCGGTGCCGCCGGCCGTGGACGAGACCTGGATCTGGTAGCCGGCCTGCCGCTGCTGCTGCGCCGTCGAGTCGAGCGTCCAGCCGAACCGCGGGTGAGCGGCGTCGATCCCCAGCGGGCGGGTGTGGTGCTCCACGGTGCAGGCGGCCACGCTCAGCGGAGACGGGGCAGTGAGGTCGGGAGCGGCGACGCCGGTGTTCCAGGGAGCGGTCCCGTAGGCGCCGAGGTCGCGGGCGGCGGGCCAGCTGCCGTCGGCGAAGCCGGGCTGTTCCCATCCCTCGGGCGCGTCCTTGCCGGCTGACCACCCGCTGTCGGTGACCACGCCGGTCGTGCCGCCCGCGGTCTGGACTCGCACGCGTCCGATCACGCCTGCCGGGCCGCCCTGGTTCCGGGTCGCCAGTGCGAGGGTGTTGGTACCCGCCGTCAGGGCGGGCCGCAGGTCGACGTACAGGGCGTTGCGCCAGGAGTGGGCGACTCGGGGGGAGCCTGCCAGAGGCTTCCCGTTGAGCCACACATCGACCGTGTCGTCGCCCGTGACGACGAGCTGCGCGTCGCTCACCTCGCCTTCGGCGACGGTGAAACTCGTGCGGAAGTATCTGTATCCGGCAGGGGCGTCGGTGCCCGGACTCCCTTCCGGGTACCAGATCCAGTGGGCCGGGGACAGCTCGACGGGCTCCGCGTGAGGTGTGCCGGTGGCCGCCTGCGCGCGGCCGGAGAGCGCGCCGGCGGTTCCCGCGGCGAGCGTACCGACGGCCAGCGCCGATGCCGTGTTGAGGAAGTGGCGTCGGCTGAACGAGGATCGGTCGTGAGGGGTGGGGGAGTCGGGGGTGGGGGGAGGGGTCTGACTGGCCAACGGAGTTCTCCTTCACACAGGTTGGGCGAAGCAGGACGGTTCGGCTGAGCGGTGGACGCGGGCGGGAGCAGCCGGTCCTGGCGCAGGCGGTGGCAGAGCAGACGATCGTCGGTTCAAGCACGGGACACGGTTGGGGGCGGTGTCGCGTGGAGTGTATTGAAACGATTCAAAACGTCAATGCGGTCGCAACTTATGAGAGTTGCCGAGTGCCGTCAATAGGTCCGCCGGCTTGTTCCGGACGGCCTCGCACCTCCGTGCAGGGCGGCCCGTGCGCGCAGGGAGCGTCGGCCGGCGGCGGGATCACACGGTCATCGGCGTGCCGGCGAAGAGCGGCGTGTCGGCCGTCGCACAGGTCGCTCTCGTCCGTGACCCAGCGAGTGTCGGGCGCTGCGGCGAGGCGGAAGTCTGTAGGGGATGGGAGTGACGTGGCGGCAGTGTGTTGACCGTGGCATGACGTACGGGGCATCCCGCTGGTTGGGGAGCCGGCCAACACGCCGTTCAATTCGGGCAACTCGCGATGCGCGCACGGAGCAGGGCCATGAGACCGTGCACCCCCGTCCGCTACAGCGGGGATGCACGGTCGGCTCTGTGGTTCACGGCCGAGGGTCAGCGGCGTCATGGGGGCGAGCTCAGCGCCGGCGCCATCACGCCTCTTGGGTCATGTGCAAGTCACGGGGCTTGCCTGCCTTCGACCGATCTGGGGCCGGCTGTCGATGACGCCGAAGACCTGGGTGCTGTCCCGCGGTGTCCCGCCCGGTCCGCGAGCTGCCGGCCGTTCTTCCGTGCCGTCCGACAGCCGAGGAGCTATGCCGTTTCGCCAGTACTCAGCGCCATCTGATCGTGGCTCCCGTCGAGAAACCTGGAGCAAGCGCCCGCAGGGCCGATCAATCGACCCAGGCAGCGGTGACGCCCTGGACCGCAGAGCCGTCGGCGTCGGCCAACTTGGTGCCGATGAAGGCGCGGGCCCAGTCGGAGGTCTGAATCCGGAATGCGGGCCGGTCGGCGCTGAGAGCCTCCATGACCGCCTCCGCCGCTTCGGCCGGGGACTGCGCACTGCCGTCCATGAACTGCTCGACCGTGCGGTCGATGTAGCGGCGCAGTGCGTCGGAGTACGGGTCGGCAGTGATGCCGGTTTCGAGGTCGAAGCCGACGTTGTTCACGAACTCGCTGGCCACGGCGCCAGGTTCCACGACGGACACGCTGACGCCCAACGTCAGAGCGACTGGGGCCAGGCTCTCCATATAGCCCTCAACGGCGAACTTGGCGGCACAGTAGGCCTCGTTGAAGGGCTGGCCGATGACGCCACCTACACTGGTGACGGTGACCAAGCGGCCGCAGGTGGCGCGCAGGTGCGGGAGCGCGGCCCTGGAGACGTTCAGCACGCCGAAGAAGTTGACCTCCATCACTTGTCGAACGTCTGCGACGGAATCGTTCTCCAACGTACCCAAATGCCCTGCGCCCGCGTTGTTGACGACGGCGTCCAGGCGGCCGTAGTCGGCAATCACGCCGTCGACGGCGGCGGCGACGGAGGTTTCGTCGGTCACGTCGAGCTGCCGGATGTCGAGCTCGATGCCGACGTCGGCGGCGGCCTTGCGCAGCCCGTCGGCGCGGGCGGTGTCGCGCAGGGTGGCGACCGTGCGCCAACCGGACCGGGCGGCGGCGATGGCGGTGGCGAGGCCGATACCGGAGGAGGTTCCGGTGATGAGGACGCAGCGGGGGGCGGACATGGCTCAGCCTTTCAGAGCGTTTATGTGCATGGACACCAACATCAGTTCAGCGGACAGCCGCTGATCGACCGTGAGGCACGGAGCCCGGCCGCTACGCGATCCTGATGCATCGGCGCCCACTTGTTCTGCCCCTTAGGGTGGGTTGACAGGCAGATCTTGAGCGCCAGGGGCCGTGTTCCCCGGCCGTACAGGGCCGATTCGAATCCCAGTGGTCGTGCGGGCCTGCAGGTCCCAAGGTGTCGCCGGTCGAGGGTTTCGGAAAGACGTTGTGCCCGTAGGCGGCACGCTCAGTGAAACCCGCCGTTCTGCTGGGCGAAGTCATACGGAGACTGGGCGAAGTAGCCCGCGACGGTCGATTCCAGCAGGGCGAGCAACTGGGTCTGAGCCCGGTACTGATCCCAGTCGGCGAAGTCGCTGTACTGCGCTCGCCGGCCGCGCGCCAGACGGTGGACGGCATGGTCCATGCCCTGGTAGCGACGGTCCGTGTCGCTGGCTGGGTTGGGGCTGCATCAGTGCGTGACAGAGCGCCGTGCAGAACGTCGTCCGGCGTGCGGCGTCGCGCATTCGACCCGAACACCGCTCAGCGCACGGTCCCGGGCGCGGGCGGTTCAGTGAGCTCGGGTGAGGTCATGGCCCGCTTTTCGCACCCTGTCGGCAGGCGCCGACACCGGATGTCGATCAGGCATCCGGCACCACGCACACCACGCACACCACAGGACCCGAGAGGCAGGCCCGGGACGCTCCGCCCACCCGTCCTGAGATCAGGATGAAGGTGGACGTACGCCCGACCGTGCGCCGGGCCGGGCCGCCAGGAGTCCGACCACGGTCGAGCTGGCGGTGCGGTGCCAGGCGCCGATGTGACGGAGCATGGCGTGGTCGCCACCTGCCAGCAGTCGGGTCTCGGTCCGCGCGCCCGCTGCGCCGGCTCGCTGAGCGAAGGAGACCGATGCGTGCGGATCGGTGACCCGGTCGCGCTCTCCGTGCAGGACGATGACGCTCTTGCCCCGAAGGTGGGCCACCGGCTCACCGTCCGGGCACCAGGGCGCCAGCGCCAGCACGGCGCAGACCTGCGGCGCGGCGGCAGCGCGCAGGGCTGCGCGGCCGCCCATCGAATGGCCCACCAGGACGGTGGGGATGCGCCCGAACCGGTGTCCGAGCTCCGCCAGCGCCCGCTGTGCGTCCTGCACGGGATCGGCGTCGTGGCCGTTCCACCCCTGCACCCGGTAACGGACCTCTGCCAGCAGGATGCCGTCGTCGCGCGTCGCCGCGGCGACGGCCCGGATGAAGGGCTTCATCCGTAGGGCGGCCGGCTGCCAGGGCCGCGACCGTGCTCGGCTGTCCTCCTTGCCACCGTGCAGGAACAGCACGGCGGCGCGGGGCGAAGGCGGGACGCGGCGTGTCACCAGTGCGGCCGTCGCCCTGTCCGCCGCCGGGGCGACGGGTGCGTGCTCGTGTCCTGTTGCCATTCCTGCTCCTCACCTTGCCTGCATTCTCCCCCGACGGGGCCGACGCCCTCACCGGTGGATCGGCCGGCCGGTCGCGGGACGCGTGCCTTGCGCCCTCGTCGTCCTGCCCCCGCCGTCCCACCTGCAACTTCATTGGTGCAGGGGCCAACTCCGGGGTTCCGCACTGCTCCCAGTCCCGCCAACATCTGGGGCTGGCACGGCCCCGAACCCGCGCCCGATACCGTGCACGAGGCACGCGGGTGGCAAGGGGGCGTGCTCCCCTTCTCCGCTGGTGCTGCCCCCACCACAGAACCGCCCGCCTGCCGGAGTGATCGTGTCGCGGGGAGTACCTAGCGTCATGTCACATGGCGATCTCCTCTCCGAGTTCTGCACTCCGCCGACGTACCGGGCTCGCGGCCTTGGCCGCGGCCGTCGTACTGGTTGCCGCGCCGCCCGCGGCCGCCCGGTCGCCAGACGATGCGCCCAGCCCCTGCGGCAGCCACACCGAGTTGAGCCGGTCCGTGCACCGGCTGGTCGCCCGCGACCGGATCGCCGGCGCGGCGGTCCTGGTCAACGGCGCCGCCACGGACGCACCTTGCGGCCGCTGGACCGTGACGGACGGCATCGCCGATCTGCGCATCGGCCGTCGGATGAACACCACCGACCGGCTGCGTGCCGGCAGTGTCACCAAGATGTTCACGGCGACCGTCGTCCTCCAACTCGCAGCCGAGCGGCGTCTGTCGCTCGACGCTCCGGTGGAGCGCTATCTGCCCGGCCTGATCCGCGTGAACGGGTACGACGGCCGCCGGATCACCGTACGGCAGCTCCTGCAGCACACCAGCGGGCTGCCCGATCACCTCGACGCACCCGAATGGGATCACCCCGAACGCCTGCGCCACCGCCACTTCGAGCCGCGCGCTCTCATCACCCGCGCCCTGCGGTTGCCGCACCCGCAGAGCCGCTGGCACTACGCGACCACCAACTACCTCGTCGCCGGGCTGATCGTCCGCGAGGTCACCGGCCGCACTCCCGAGGCGGAGATCACCCGCCGCATCATCGCGCCGCTCGGACTGCACGACACGTACTGGCCCGGTGACGACCCCCGGATCCGCGGACCGCACTCCCGCAGCTACTTCACCGCGGACGACGGCCGCCGTGTCGACGGCACCGCCTGGAACATGACCTTCGGCGGTACCGGTGGCGCCCTGGTGTCCACGCCGGCCGACCTGACCCGGTTCGCCGTCGCGCTGTTCGGCGGCCGCCTGCTGCCTGCGGCCCGACTCACCGAGATGCGGCGGACGGTGGCCGCCGACCCCGACCGGCTCTGGCCCGGCGCCCGCTACGGGCTCGGCCTGATCTCCTCGCCTCTGACCTGCGGCGGCACCTGGTGGGGCCACGCGGGGACCGTGCCCGGCGGCCATCGGGCACTGGTCGCCGCCAGCCCCGGTGGCAGGAGCGTGGCCGTCGCGCTGAACGAGGTACCTCGCACGCTCCAGGCCGAACTGGACTTCCTCGACATCGTCGACAAGGCCCTCTGCGAGGGAAGGCCTTCCGAAAGGACACCCGAATGACCGGCTTCACCCTTCCCGGTGGCGGGGGCCGCCCGCGCAACGAGCGCTTACGTCGGCCGACGCCGCGGGGCGCCAGGACTGCCGCCCTCTGCCTGACGGGCGCGCTCGCCCTGGGCGCCGCCCCTGACCCGACCGCCGCGGCCCGCGCGGCCGCCGACCCCCTCGCCCGCTACCACCACCAGCCGCTCGCCTGGAAGAGCTGCCTGCTCGGCCCAGACGACGCCACCGGCAAGGAACTCGAGCAGGCCGGCGCCCGATGTGCCGATGTCACCGTCCCGTTGGACTACGCCCGGCCCGACGGCCGCACGATCACCGTCGCGATCTCCCGGATCCGGGCCACCGACCCCACCCACCGCATCGGCGCGCTGCTCCTCAACAGCGGCGGCCCCGGCGGGCAGACCATCGGTGATCCGCCGTGGGTGCGCAAGGCGATGAAGGAGGTCGGCGCACGGTACGACGTGGTCGGTGTGGATCCGCGTTTCGTCGGCCGGAGCACCACGCTGGACTGCCACTGGCCGACCGGCAGCGCGTTCCGCGGGGCGGGCACCGGCCGCACAGGCTTCGAGCACACGGCGGCCTTCGCAGCGGACCTCGCCCACCGCTGCCGCACCCACGCGGGCGGGCTGCTGCCGTACTCCAGCACCCGGAACACCGCGCGCGACATGGACGTGATCCGCGCCGCCCTCGGCGAGCACCGGATCTCCTACCTCGGTTACTCGTACGGCAGTTACCTGGGCGAGGTGTACGCCACGATGTTTCCCGGTCGCACCGACCGGGTCGTCCTGGACGGCGTGGTGGACCCGGGCCGGTACGGTCCGAGGCTGTTGCGCGGCACGGAGGAGGCCAATCGGCACGCCCTGCGGGACTGGGCCGCATGGGCCGCCGCGCACCACGCCACATACGGCCTGGGCCGCACCCGGAACGCGGTGCTGACGAGCGTGAACCAGGTCCAGGCAGCCGCCGCCCGCACGCCCCTGCGGCTGGGAGGCCACCGGGTGGACGAGCACGTGCTGCCCGTCGTCGTCCTCAACGGTCTCTCGCAGGACAACCCCGGCGCGTACGCCGACCTGGCCCAGGCCGTGGGCGACCTGCGGCGCGCCGCCGAGGGCCAGGGGGTGACACCGACGCCGTGGCTGGCAGGCTCGCTGGACTTCCTGCTGACCGGGTCCGACTCCGCCTACGGCAGCGCTCAGACGTCGATTCTGTGCGGCGACGTGACCGCACCCCGGGACCCGGAGACCTACTGGCGGGATCTGCGCCGCGCCGGAACCCGGGACACGCTGTTCAGCCCCGTCTCGAACAACATCGGCCCGTGCGCGTTCTGGGACCCGCCGCGCGAAGGCCCGACCACGATCCGAAACGATCTGCCGGCTCTCCTCGTCAACTCCACCGGCGACCCGCGCACCACCTACCGCGGTGCGGAAACGGTACGTGACATGTGGCCCGGCTCCCGTCTGGTGACCCTGCGCGGGGCGGACCAGCATGCGCTCTACGGCGTATTCGGCAGCTCCTGCGTGGATACGACGGTCAATGCCTACCTCGCGAGCGGGCGTCTGCCGGCCACGGATGTCACCTGCGCCCGGCCGCCCGCCCCGTGACCGCCCGGTACGAGGGGACGCTCCGGAGGCGGCTCCGGTCCTGCGGCGAGCCGACCTCCGGCAATTCCTGAGCAGTCGGATCGTCCCGGCGACAGGTGCCGGTGGTGCTTGGGGACGGAGTGACCGGTCGGCTCCGGAAAGACACCCGTCATCACGGCGTACGGACTGCTTCCACCGCCTCCCGGACGTCCGGGTCCTCGTCGGCGGCCAAGCTGTCCAGCAGCTCGGTGACCCCGGGGGTGGACCAGCGGGCGACCGCCCACACGAGTTCCTCGCGCACCCCGGGGTCGGGATGGGCGGCGAGGCCCGCCAGCTCGGCGAGCGGGCCTCGCCGCCGCTTGCCGAACCAGTGCAGGGCCTCCCGCAGCACAGCGGGATCACCGGGGTCACCGGCTGCCGCGACCCTCGCGAGCAGCACCCGGACCGGGGGCGGCGGGCCGTCCAGGGGATGCGGCAACCGCTCACGCAGGCGACGCGCCCCGTAACCGCCGCGCACCTGGCACCCGAAGCAGGTGCACGGGCGCACACCATGGGCGTTCGGCTGGTACCGCCATCCCACGACCTGGGGCGCGGTACGGATCCGGTGCACTTCGCGCGGCCCGATCGCCCGGGGCACGAACACCTCCCACCCGCGCGGGTCCTCCAGTTCCGCGACCCTCCGCACCGCTTCCGCGGCGGGAACGGTGTCCTGCGCACCCAGCCTGCGGTCCGCGTACCGCCCGACCAGGACATCCTGGCCGTCGTCCAGTCGCACGTGGACGGCCACCAGACCGCCCCTGCTGCCGAACCGGGCCAGCTCGCGCAGCCATTGATGGGTGAGGGTGTACGACGGCAGCACCGGGAAGCAGTACACCCCGCGCGCACCGCCCTGGCCGCCACTGGCGGCACGGATGCCGGCCCGGCGGATCCGCGGCACGTTCGCCGCCGACGTCAGGTGCACGAACATCGCCATGACCGGCATCCTAGTGCCGCGGCACTAGGTGTGAGGTCCGCTGGAGGACGCCGGCAAGCAGGCCGGCGTCCTCCAGCGGCAATCACGAGCGGGTCGACCTGCGCTGGCGCCTGATCGGCTCTCCCACCCGGTGCATGTGTGTCAGTGCCTCGCGGTAGGACTGGATCAGGCCGGTCTCGTGGTAGGGCACCCCGATCTCCGCGCAGTACTCCCGCACGATCACCTGGGCCCGGCGCAGGTGGACAGTGGGCATGCTCGGGAACAGGTGGTGCTCGATCTGGTAGTTGAGCCCGCCGAGCATCACGTCGGTGAACCAGCCGCCGCGCACATTGCGGGACGTCATGACCTGGCGCCGCAGGAAGTCGAGCCGCTGCTCGCCGGTGATCGTGGGCATGCCCTTGTGGTTGGGAGCGAAGGTGCAGCCCAGGTAGACGCCGAACAAGCACTGATTCACGGCGAGGAACGCCACCGCCTTGCCGGGCGAGAGCACCAGGAACAGAGCGGACAGGAGACCCGCGATGTGCAGCAGGAGCAGGCCGCCCTCGAGCAGCCGGTTCCGCATGAACGGCGAGCGCAGCGCCCGCAGGCTTGCGACGTGCAGGTTGAAGCCTTCCAAGGTCAGCAGCGGAAAGAACAGCAGCGCCTGATGACCGCCGATGAGGCGGGCCACGCCACTGCTGGCGCGGGCTTGTCCGGTGGACCACACCAGGATGTCCGGGGCGACATCGGGGTCGAGTTCTTCGTGATTGGGATTGGCATGGTGGCGGGTGTGCTTGTTCATCCACCAGCCGTAGCTCATGCCGATACCGAGGTTGCCGAACAGCCGTCCTCCGATCTCGCTGTGCCGGCGCCGCCGGAAGACCTGCCGGTGGGCCAGGTCGTGCGCCACCAGCGCGACCTGCCCGTACACCACGGCCAGGAAAGCGGCCACGGCCAGTTGCCACCAGGTGTCGCCGAGAGCGAAGAAGGCCCCCCAGCCCGCCGCGAACAGCGTGGTCACCAGACCGAGCCGTATCGCGTAGTAGCCGGGTCGCCTCTTCAACAGGCCCGCCTCGGAGATGCGCCGGGACAGTCTCGCGAAGTCGCTGCCGGTGCCGGGCGTGCCCGTACCGTCGGCGGAGGGCCGGGTTGCCACTGGGGCATCGGGGGAAGTCGTCATGACGAGAATTCTGGGGACGACCGGCCGACCTGAAGAAGCCTGCCAGCCACCCTCTGTATGCGAGGTCTGCCCCCCGTGGTCTCCGGGGGTTTTCCCCCGGGCGCACCACCACCTTCCTGGTGGCAGCCCCCTCCGGTGAGCGGCCGGCCGGCCGAAGTCGTGATGCGGATGCCCCGGGCAGAGGTCACAGCAGCGGGGGGAGACTCACGAGTGCTGCGCCGCCGGCACCGAGCGCTGCCAGCAGAGATGCCGGCCAGTTGCCCGACTGGGCGTACGTCAGCAGTCCTGCCAACAGCCCCACCACGACGGCGGATAAGAGAATCAGAGCCCAGCGCAGCGACAACCGCTCCGGCGGCGTGGGAGGGGGCGTGGGCGAGGTCGGTTCGGGCATACGGCTCTCCTGCAGCTGTGTCAGGACGGAAAGAGGCAGCCCTTCTGCAGCTGCCGCGCACCACACCGGCCCGGTGACCTCATACGTCAACTCACCCTGGCCAGTGCCTCGGAACCACCGGAACTTCTCGAATGAGTGACCACGGTAGCCATCTGAGCGAGATCAGAGAAGGGCTCTGATGCCTCATCGGCCGCATATGGGCCGCGTGACGCAGTCGATCCGACGAGTGCGCCCCCGAGTGCGCCTGTAGAGCCGCCTCCACTCCTTTTGCGCGCTGCCGGATGGGTGACCAGACGAGCCCTGTGACCTAGCATCGCTGTCATGACTGGTCCCAAAGTCGACCTGCCCGAAGGGTCCGAGGACGCGTTACGGGGCTCCACCGCACAGGTGGTGGAACAACTGGGCTGTCAGATCGTGGAAGGCGGCAAGCCCCGCGATCAACACCTCACGGTGGACGCCGTCATGCACGAGTTCGGGATCACCCGGCCCATGGCCCGCGAGGCCCTGCAGGCGCTGCATCAAAAGGGCCTGATCAATCTGCAGCCGCGGATCGGGGCAACCGTTCAGGCGCTGGAGCGGTGGGACCTGCTGGACCCCGACGTGATCGCCTGGCGCCTGGAGGTGGCCCCCGACAGTCAGATGCGCTCACTGACCGAACTGCGGGAGGTGATCGAGCCCCGTGCGGCCAAACTGGCCGCACTCAGCCGGTCCGCCGGGATCTGCCACGACCTGACCAGCCACGCGCGCACCCTGCTCGCCCTCAGCGAGGACCCGGACTTCGCCCGGGTCCGGGCAGGGGCGGCGATCCGGCAGCGCTTCCGGGACGTGGACGCGGCCTTCCACCGCACCCTCCTCGCCGGCTCGCGCAACGAACTGTTCCTGCGCCTTTCCCATCCGGTCGTCATGGCGTTGAACCACCGGATCGACCGCGACTGGGCGGGCAGTCACCAGGATCCGACGATCACGCCGACGCGGGCCGTCGTCGGTGCCGATACCGTGCGGAGCTATCCCACCCGGCCGCAACCGGTCGCCATGTGGCTGCACATGGGACTGGCCTACGCGGTCGACCAGGGACTGGCGACGGCCGCGGAGGCGTTCGCGGAGGCCATCCTGGCCGAGATCCGAAGCGGACGGCTGCAGGATCCCGTGGTACGTGACCGTCTTCGGGCGGGGCTGGACCAGTTCAACGCCAACGGCCTGCCGACCGCTCATCGCGCCGGCTTTCAGGACGCCATGGCGGCCTTGGTCAACGCCCGGCGCGCTCCCGTTGTCGTCATGGGGGTCAGCGGATGCGGCAAGACCACCGTGGGTCAGTACCTCGCAGAGTCGCTCAGGGTGCCTTTCGAGGAGGGGGACCGCTTTCATCCCAGGCGCAACGTGGAGTCCTTGGAGAACGGAACGCGCCTCGACGACCGCAGCCGTAGTCCGTGGCTGGCCGCCATCGCGGGCCGTATCCGCGTGGCAGGGTCGGAGGAAGGGCTGGTGATCACCTGCTCGGCGCTCAGACGCATCTACCGCGAGATGCTGCGTGTGGCCCGCCCCGACACGTTCTTCGTGCATCTGGCACTCGACCAGGACGAGGCCACCGCCCGCGTGACGAGCAGGGAGTCGCACTTCATGCCCGCCTCCCTGGTGTCCTCGCAGTTCGAGGATCTGGAACCGCTGGAGGACGACGAGGCCGGGATGACGGTCGACGCGACCCTGCCGGTCGAACGCATCGTCGCCGAGGTCCAGACCGAGCTGGCCCGCCGTAGCCGGCTGCGCTGAGTCGCCCCGTCCACGCACGCTGACGGCACCCTTCCGCCGCACGGCGCCATGGGCCGTCGCACCGATCGACTGAATCGACCGAAAAGAGGGGGGACTTCGCCATGCGAATCGTGTCTGCCGAGGTGATCGTCACCAGCCCGGGACGAAACTTCGTCACCCTGCGCATCACCACCGAGGACGGCGTGGTCGGCCTCGGCGACGCCACGCTCAACGGCCGTGAACTGGCCGTTCAGGCCTATCTGGACAGTCATGTCGTGCCCCTGCTCATCGGAGGTGACGCCTCCCGCATCGAAGACACCTGGCAGTACCTCTACCGGGGCGCGTACTGGCGGCGCGGTCCCGTCACCATGGCGGCCATCGCGGCCGTCGACACGGCGCTGTGGGACATCAAAGCGAAGTGCGCCGGAATGCCCCTGTACCAGCTCCTCGGTGGCGCGTCCCGTACCGGCGCCCTGGCCTACGGTCACGCCTCCGGCCGCGATGTGCCCGAACTGCTCGACTCCGTGCGCGCGCACATGGCGCTGGGCTACCGTGCCATCCGCATCCAGACGGGGATCCCCGGCCTGGACTCGGTGTACGGCGTGGCTGCCTCCAGCGCGGGCGGCGGAGACCGCTACGACTACGAACCCGCGCGCCGCGCCGCGGGGCGCGGGCGGCCCCTGCCGGCAGTGGAAACGTGGGACACACGGGCGTACCTACGGCACCTTCCCACCGTCTTCGAGGCCGTCCGGGCAGAGTTCGGTCCCGAGGTGCCGCTGCTGCACGACGGACACCACCGGATGACGCCGATCCAGGCAGCACACCTGGGCAAGGCGCTGGAACCGTACGACCTGTTCTGGCTGGAGGACGCCACGCCGGCGGAGGATCAGGCGGCCCTGCGCCTGATCAGGCAGCACACGACGACACCGCTGGCGATCGGCGAGGTCTTCAACTCCGTCTACGACTACACCACGTTGCTGAGCGAGCGGCTGATCGACTACGTGCGCTCCGCGGTGACCCACACAGGTGGCGTCACCGCGATGAAGAAGCTGCTCGACCTCGCGGATGTCTACGGCGTCAGGTCCGGGATGCACGGCCCGACCGACATCTCCCCGGTGGGCATGGCGGCCGCGCTCCATCTGGACCTGGCCGTCCACAACTTCGGCATTCAGGAGTACATGCGCCACTCCGAGCGGACACTGGAGGTCTTCCGTACCTCCTACCGTTTCGAGGACGGACTGCTGCATCCGTCGGACACCCCGGGGCTGGGCGTCGACCTGGACATCGAGGCGGCCCGTCGCTTCCCTTACGAGCCGGCGTACCTGCCGGTCAATCGACTGCGGGACGGGACCGTCCACGACTGGTGAGGGAGCCGGCCGCAGCCGTCGCACGGCCCAGCCGCCCCGTACATGGACCGGGCCCCCGTGGAGGGGGCCCGACTCGGTCACGCAGTCGGGGCTGTGCGGCGTTCGTTCGTCAGCAGGTGCGGCCCACGTAGTGAGCGCCCTGGATCTTGTCGGCGGAGCCCAGCCACGACCTGCCCGGTCCCACACAGCGCTCGTAGTCGGGCGCCATGGCCACCTCGACCTTGATCACCACGTGGGAACCGTCGGATGTGCAGTGGTTGTAGAACGCGTCGGAGCCGGTCTCGTAGAAGCCGCACGGATCGGCGGCCGCGGGGGTCGCGGTGGCGGTGCCGGCGCCCAGGAAGGCGAGCGCCAGGGCGCCGGAAGCGAAGGTGCTGCTCAGCAGACGACAGACACGCACGACTGACTCCTTGCACGGGTGCGGAGGGAGGAGGAAACGAGCCGGACAGAGCGGTGTCGCGCGCTCGGCCCGGGACCATTTCATGATCACGCGCTGTGGACGCGCGATCCGCCGGGTACCTCCCGATTCACCCGCCGCATCGTTTCCTCCTTACGCCGACCGAGTTACTCGTATGGAGATGTGCCCGGAGTCGCGGTGCGGCGGCCGGCATCCCGCTGAGCCGCTGTCAGCTGCTGTGGACACCGACCTCGTGCAGGGAGTAGCCCCACTGGGTCCCGCGTTCCGTGCCCGTCACGCGGAGGTAGCGGGCGGGTGTGCCGGTGAACCGTGCGGTGTCGAGGCCTCCGTCACCGCTGGTGGTCGACCAGACGGTCTTCCAGTCCGTGCCGTCCGTCGAGAGCTCGATGCGGTACGACTTCCCGTACGCGCGCTCCCAGTCGAGCGTGACCCGCCCGACCAGGTGGGTCGAGCCCAGGTCGATCCGCAGCCACTGGCCGTCGCTCCAGTCGCTGGCCCACCGGGTGTCCCGTGTGCCGTCCACCGCGCGGTTCGGCGCATAGCTGGTGAACGGGTTCCACTCGGCCGAACTGGCCGTGGCGGGGGCGTCCTTGGCGAGGTTGACTCCCGCCTGATGGTGCTCGGCCGCTCCCCAGGTGTCGAGGTAGGACTCGGCGCCCCGGAAGAGGTCGTTCACCACGCCCTGGCCGCCGACCAGCCGGATGTCCTCGATCCAGTCCGGGACGAGGCCGTAGTGCGCGGCTCCGTCGGTGTTCAGGTCCCAGGTGCGCTCACCGGTGGTCTGCCGGTCGATGACGGAGCCGCCGTCGACGCTGCGGAAGGGGTACGTGACCTTGTTGGGGGCGTCCGCGCCGCGGGGGCCCGGCCAGCCGCCGACACCGTTCATGTCCGTGCCGTAGCCGTAGCCGACGTCGTACTTGTCGCGCAGTGCCTTGGTGCGGTTCGCCTCGGCCGTGAATCCCTCCGAGCCGTGCATGTACTGGGCGATGAAGCCGCCGAGGCCGTAGACGCGCTCGGTCCAGTTGAGGTCCATCCAGCTGTGCGAGGAGATCACGCCGGGGTAGGAGTCGGCCTCGAAGATGTCGAGCACGCGGCCGACGGCCTTGACGCTCATGTGGTCGATCTCCAGCATCATCTTGCGTTTCATCATGCCGTGCACGGCGTACTCACCCAGGTCCGTGAGGCCACGGGTGTTGCACTGCGCGTCCGAGTCGTACGAGGGGACCTTCACGCCGGCCGGGAGTTTCGCCTCGGCCCCGGGCGCCGCGGCCGAGCCGATGGGGTTGTCGTGCTGCGGGCCCGTGCACTTCTCCGTCTTCCAGAAGGTGCCGGTCGACAGGAACTGCCCGACGTTGATGGCCGTGCCGAGGCCGCCCGAGTCGAAGCGGACTCCGCACAGCGCGTTGTCGAACTTGTGGCACAAGAACATGCTGCGCACGCCCAGCGCGTACAGCTCGTCGAGGCCGGCGTCGATGTCCTTCTTGTCGCACTGCGCGATGTCCAGGATCTGCTTGCAGCCGAAGGGCTCGGAGGTCTCCACCCCCAGGATGACGGCCAGCTTGCCCTGCTTGATGACCTCACGGGCCTGTGCACTGTCGGTGACGATCCGGAACCAGCCCTTGCCGGTGCCGCCGTACATCTTGTCGATGTAGGCCTGGAGGTCGTACGTCAGCTTCGCCTGCAGTCGGATCGATGTCATCTCGTCGCAGCTGCGGTCCTTGAAGAAGTACACCGAGCAGATCACACCGTTGGTGACGAGGTCGTTGACGAGCACCCGCTGGCCACCGCGCCAGGCCCGTTCGACCCACGCGTAGTAGTTCTGCTGGTGGGTCAGCGAGTCGTGGGCGGGCCAGTCCTTGAACGTGGGCCAGCCGACCGGGTCGTGGCGGCCGTCACCGCCCTTGGTGATGAAGTCGAAGATGGCCAGCGAGCCGTCGGGGTAGTGCTCGGGGCAGTCCTTGAGCGCGTCGGCGATCCCGGCCTCGGAGAACGTCTTGCCGCAGATGAGGCGCCCGCCGAAACCCTCGTTGGCGAACATGTGGTCGTGCGCGTCGACGAATCCCCGCACCTCGCCCTGGGCGTTGGTGCCCGTGAACGGTTCGCCGGTGACATTGATCTGGGAGTCCGGAGCGGGCCGTGACGTCGGAAGCCACCAGTTGCCGTCCGCCGCCGAACTCCGCGTGGGGCCCTGGACGATGGCCAGCACGAGGAGCAGCAACGAGACGACGGCGACCTCTCTGCGCCGGCGGTACGGGTTCCTGCTGATTCTCACAAGCCACGTCCCTCGGTCGGCGGGATCGCGCAGAAGACGGTGACCGACGTCCGGGGCCCGTGGAGCCTGCCGGATTCCGGCTTGATTGTCATGTCCTGCGCAAAGTATCGCCCTAGAGGATCGCCAGTACCGCTTTCGACGTCAAGACTCATGCTGGGGCGAGCACCGCGGCCGCTCCGTCGCCGGGCGCGCGCGACGCCGACGGGGAGGGCACACGACCTGGTGGCGAGGCTCCGGACGGACCTGCCCGGCATTGGCATCAGCACCTGCCGGCCACCTGCCGGAGCGTCGTCGGCATCGGCACCCGGACGCACCGTGAGCCTCATCGGGGCCCGGGTCGGGACGGCAGGCGCCAGGTGGGGACATGCACCTGGAAGGCGCCGGGCGTGGCGGCAAGGTGCCGGGCGCCTGGTGGTGCGTGATCCTGTAGGAGTGTGTGGTGTCCCAGCCCGTCGGATCCCGACGGCCTACGCCGCCTCGGGCCAATGCGCCGTACGCGTGACCCTGGTCGCCTCGGCCGGCTTCTACCTCTTTCGGTACGGCCTCGACAGCCCCGTCGCGGCCACCTACGCCCTCTTCGGCACCGTGGCGCTGGGCGGACTCTCCAAGATCCCCGGGACCGGGCGGCAGCGAGCCGCGGTGGTGCTGCGCCTGCTGCCGGTGTGCTGGCTACTGGTGGTGATCGGCACCTATCTGTCGGTGCGGACCTGGTGCGCGGTCGTCGGCATGTTCGGCGTCGGCTTCGCGCTGGCCTTCTCCGCAGTCGGCGGGCCGCGCCTCGCGGGGGCGGCGCCGGGCCTGCAACTGCTCTACATTCTGCCGTCCTTCCCTCCGTACGACCCCGGCTCGCTCGGCCAGCGGCTGATCGGGACGACGACCGGGCTGGCCCTGTTCGTCGCAGCCGAGGCGCTGATCCTTCCCGGGCGCGCGCCGCCGTCGTACCGGGAGCGTGCCGCCCGCGCCGCACACACGACCTCGCACTGCGCGTCGCTCCTCGCCGCTCCTCCGTACGCCCTGACCGATGCGGACATCCGGGCTGCCCGCGAGGCCGGCCGTGCACTGCGGCCCGTGACCGTGCCGGAGGCGGAACGTCCGGCGGGACCGGCACTGCGCGACCGCGCCCTCGCCCACACCGGTCTGGCCGCCCGCACCCTCCTCAGCCGGCTCGCGCAACTGGCCGCCCCGCCGAGCGACCCGCCGGGACCTGCCGTGACCGCCGTACTGCACGCAGTGGCGCGACTGGCCACGGCGACCGCGACCTGCCTGCGAGCGGGGCCGTCCCCCGTGGCGGCGTACAAGGAGCTGGTCACGGCACGCGCACACCTGTCGGCCTCGTCCGCGGGCCCCGCACCCACCGGGGCCTCGGCCGACGAGACGGCTCCCGCGCCGGACTTCCCGCCCGCCGTACTGCGCCGGCACGCCGCCGTGCTGGAGATCGCCGACGCTGCGCTGGCCGTGGGCGCGGCGGCCGATCTCGCCGTACAGGGCCGGCAGGCCTCGGTGGAGGTGCCGCCGGGGCGGTTCTGGTACGCCACGACCTGGGCCCCGTGCCTGTGGTGGCACCGGCTGCACGGCCATGCCGAGCGCCGGTCGGTGTTCTTCCAGAACGCGGTGCGCATCGCCCTGGCCCTGACGGCCGCCCGGCTCGTCGCCGGGGTGGACACGCTGCCCCATGGGTTCTGGGCCATGCTGGCGACGCTCACCCTCACCCGGACCACCATGGACGAGACCTGGAGCACCATCCGCCGGGCTCTCGCCGGCACGCTGTGCGGCGCCCTGGTGACCGCCGGGGCCCTGGCGCTGGTGGGGACCGACACCGCGGTGTACGCCGCCGTCCTGCCGGCGTGGATGCTGCTCGCCTTCACGGTGGGACCGGTCAAGGGCGTCGGCTGGGCGCAGGGCCTGTTCACCGTGCTGGTGGCCCTGGTCTTCGCCCAGCTGTCGCCGCCGACGTGGCGGTTGGCGGAGGTCCGGCTGCTGGATGTCCTGGTCGGGAGTGCGATCGGCGCGGTCTTCGGCCTGCTGGCCTGGCCCCGCGGCGCCCACGAGGAGCTGCGCCGTGCGACGGCCGAGCTGCTGCGCCGTGCAGCCGAGATCGTGGTGGCGACCGGCGCCTCGGTGGCGGGAGGCAGGGCCACGACCACACGGCCCGGGGTACCCGTCCACGGATCACTGCAGCACGCGGTCATCCTCGCGGAGTCCGCCTATGCGCAGTTCCTGAGCGAGCCGACGCCGTTCGGCGGGCGAAGGCGCGGGGTACCGCTGCCCGAAGTGGACTGGCAGGCGACGCTGATGGCCGGTCACCACACCCTGTGGGGGTCCGAGCGACTGCTGGAGCCGCCGCTCACCGCCCTGGGGCAGACGGCAGCCGAGTCGGTCAGCGGGCTGGGGGACCGGGTGGCCGGGCGGATGCTGCTCGTCTCCGCGGCCCTCGATCCCGGGGGTGACACCCCGACCGGTCCGGTGCCGCTGATCGCCCCGGCCCTGCCGGACTTCGCCACGGAGCCGCCCGGCGCACCGCGGCGCTACTTCGCCGCCGTGTCGTGGCTGGGCTCGCTGATGACCGATCTGGGACGGATCGCGCGCGGTGGGCCCGAACCCGACCACGCCGACGTGCCCGCCGCGCACTGAGCCGGGCGCCGATCGAAGGACTTGCCGAATCTGCGCTGTGAAGCGGATCACAGCCGCGGGATGTCACACATGCCCGATGCGAGGTGTCTCCATGGGCAGCCGACGAAGGGAGCCGACCGTGAGGCCGGGCTTACCGTGCACCACCGTGGGGGAGACAGGCCGTGGCTGAGGACGCCTTCACCGAGCACCGACCACTGCTGTTCACCATCGCCTACGAGATGCTGGGCAGCGCCACGGACGCCGAGGACGTGCTGCAGGAGAGCTACCTGCGCTGGAGCCGGATCGATCCCGCCACCATCGAGCATCCGCGCCCCTACCTGGTACGTCTGGTGACCCGGCAGGGTCTCAACCACCTGCGTGCGGTCAGGGCGCGGCGCGAGGAATACATCGGCGCCTGGCTGCCCGAGCCGATCCGCACCGCACCCGAGGTGAGCGACGACGCGACGCTGGCCGAGTCGGTGTCGATGGCCATGCTGCTCGTCCTGGAGACACTGAATCCGACCGAGCGTGCCGTGTTCGTCCTGCACGAGGTGTTCGGCTACGCCCATGGCGAGATCGCCGCCGCGATCGGCAGGACAGAGGTGGCCGTCCGTCAGACAGCACACCGCGCGCGCCGTCATGTGCACGCACGGCGCCGCCGTTTCGAGCCCGGATCCGATGCGGCGCGCGAGATCATCCAGCGATTCCTGCTCGCTGCGGCGACCGGTGACATCCAGGCCCTGATGGACCTCCTGGCACCCGATGTGGTGTCGATCTCCGACGGCGGCGGGAAAGCCGTCGCTGCCCGCCGCCCGATCACCGGTCGCGAGGATGTCGCCCGCTTCGCCCTCGGCGTGGCACGCACCGGCGCAACGAGCGCCCCCGTCGAGCACGCCACCTACAACGGCATGCCCGCAGCACGCTTCCTCATCGGCGCTGAACTCGACTGGCTGCTCGCGTTCGAGATCCACCAGGGACGGATCACCGGCCTCTACGGGGTTCGCAACCCCGACAAGCTCCGCAGCGCCGACACGGTGCTTCAGCTCGACAGAAAGGGACCGTGACGGTGGAAACCGTGACTGTTGAACGGGTCATCGACGCCCCGATCGAGGACGTGTTCGCGTGGCTCACCACGACCACCAACTACACCAGTTCGCCCCTGGTGCTGCGCTGCAGCCTGACCCGGCGGGGCCTGGCCGCGCCCTACGGCGTCGGCGCAGTGCGCCGTCACCTGTGGCTGATCGGCTGGTTCCGGGAGCGCGTCACCCACTACGAGGCGCCGCACTGCACCGAGTACGTCGTCGAGCGCAGCCTGCCGCCGTCCAGGCACGAACTCGGCCGGATGACGTTCACCGAGGTGGACGGCGGAACCCGGGTGTGCTGGACGACCCGCGCCGAGGTCCGCATTCCCTTGTTCGCCGCCTCCCTCACCAGGCTCCTCGTGCGGCCCGTCATCGCCGGCACCTTCCGCAACATCCTGGACGCGGCCGACACCGCACTGACGCGTGCCCCCAGCCTGAAGTGAGCAGGATCGACACACGTGCGACAACGACCGCAACGGGCCGGCGTGACGAGCGTGTCGGAGGCGGGCCGGCAGCGCCTCAGCGCCGCTGCCCCCAGGTCATCACCATGCCTGGGCCGAGCTCGGCGAGTCGGGGCGAGGCCAGGTAGGCGAGCGCTTCGTCGATGACCACGGCGTCCACCTGGCCGGTCGCCTCCAGCGCGGGGCGCATCCGGCTCCAGGTCTCGGACCAGAAACGGGCCAGGGGGCTGCCTGCGACCAGCGGCGGGCAGACCAGCTCCGCGGCCACGTTCCGCAGGCCTTCCTCTCTCAGGAAGTGCGGGTACGCCGGCACGGAGGATGTGTCGGTGCCGATCGTCGGCCTCAGCGCCAGCCACATGGCGTCCATGACCCGCCGGTAGGCAGACGAGGTGTCCAGGGCGTCCGGCACCTCCACGGCGTCCCCCAGCACCAGCCAACCCCCGGGATTCAGCCAGTTCGCGAGCCGGGAGACGAGCCGGCGGCGCTCGGGCAGGTGCATGAGGACGACCCTGGCATGGATCAGGTCGAAGCTGCCGGGCCGCAGGCTCTCGTCCGTGAGATCGGCGGTGACCACCTGCAGCCGCGGTTCGGCAAGGTCGTCCAGGTCGGCGGTGTCCCGATCGAGGGCGACCACCTCCTCGACACCTGCCTCCTCCAGCAGCCAGCGCGCCACCGTCCCGGTCCCGGCACCCACTTCCAGACACCGGGTGCCCGGCCCTGCGCCCAAAGACCGCAGACGGCTTGTGGTGACGGGATCGTAGGCCAGCGCGGCGGCGTCGATCCGTTCTGCTTCCCGGGGGTGTTCGGGTTCGAACAGATCCTCGCCGTAGTGGCCGTCGCCGGCGGCCGGCCTGCCGGAGGAGGACGAGCCGGTCATGCCCGAACCTCACTCCTGGGCAGGCGATGCCGCACGGTGGGGGCGACGACCCAGCGGCCCTTCGCGCCCCGGCACAGCCCTGCTGCCCCTCTCGACGCCATGCGAACTCCCTTCATCATCAGCGGATGGGCCGCAACCACGGTGACAGCTGCCGGACGTGGCCGGTCACCGGACGACGACTGGTTGGCGGGACCAACGACACCATCGGATGAACGGCACACCGGCGACCGCGTGCTGGGCGTTCGCCTCCAGGGCCGGTCCATCCGGCCGCACGCACAGGACTCGGTGCGCTGCCTGCGCTGATTGCTCTGCAACCGGCCTGACCGGTAGGTGAGAATTGCGGTCATGGCGTTGTCGACGGCGTTCACGGAACTGTTCGGTGTGGAGCATCCGATTGCCCTGGCGCCGATGGGCGGCTCGGCCGGTGGCGCCCTGGCGGGCGCGGTGTCGCGCGGCGGTGGCCTCGGGCTGCTGGGCAGTGGGGACGGGGATCGGGACTGGCTCGCCCGGGAACTGTCTGTCCTCGCCGACGAGGGTGCCGGGAGGCCCTGGGGCGTCGGCTTTCTGACGTGGCAGATCGAGATCGGTGCGGTGGCGCGGGCGCTTGAGCACAGGCCGATGGCGGTGATGTTGTCCTTCGGCGACCCCAGTCCCTTCGCGGAGCGGATCCACAACGCGGGTGCGGCGCTGATCATTCAGGTCACCGACCTGGAGGAGGCCCGGAGAGCGGTGGATCTGGGCGCCGACGTGATCGTCGCGCAGGGCACCGAAGGGGGCGGGCACGGCGCCCGGCACGGGCGCTCGACGCTGCCGTTCGTGCCCGTCGTGGCGGACCTGGCGGCGCCGGTGCCGGTGCTGGCGGCCGGCGGGATCGCCGACGGCCGCGGCGTCGCGGCAGCGCTGGCACTGGGGGCCGCCGGAGCCCTGCTCGGCACCCGGTTCCAGGCCACGACCGAGGCCCTGGTCGCCCCCGCGACCGCCAAGGCGATCGTCGAGGGACGGGGGGAGGAGACGGAGCGCAACAGGGTGCTGGACATCGTCCGCGGCTCGCAGTGGCCGCCGCAGTACACCGCGCGCACCCTGGGCCATCCCTTCCTGGACGAATGGCGGGGCCGGGAGGACGCACTCCTGGCTTCCCCGCATGCCCGGCAGGCGTACCGGGACGCCGTCGCGGCCGGGAAGATCCCCGCACTGCCGCAGTGGGCCGGCGAGTCCGTCGACCTCATCAACGATCTGCCGTCCGCCGCCGATCTCGTGGGCACCCTGGCCGCCCAGGCCGAGGAGGCCCTGGCCCGAGCCGGCAGACGCTGACCGTCGACCGCCAGGAAGCGGCGCCCGCGGCCGGACCGCCGACCCGTGCGGTCGACGCCCCGAGCTGCGGGCCGGCACTGTGCGTCGCACTCGTGGCCGACCGGACCTGGGGCAATCGCCGCCGGCCGCTGTCACCGGGGCCACTCGAGCAAGACGTCGAGGAACGACCTACTAAGCTGGGTGAACGTGAGAACCGGCATGTGAATGACCGTGCCGGATCGCGGCTCGAACACGAGGGAGCGACCGATGACAGTGGGAACCGAGCGAGCCGTACTGGCGGGCGGTTGTTTCTGGGGCATGCAGGACCTGATCCGCAAGCAGCCGGGTGTGGTGTCCACACGCGTCGGGTACAGCGGCGGTGACACGCCGAACGCCACGTACCGTAACCACGGCGACCACGCCGAGGCCATCGAGATCGTCTTCGATCCCATGGCCACGAGCTACCGCGACATATTGGAATTCTTCTTCCAGATCCATGATCCGACCACGCGGGACCGCCAGGGCAACGACATCGGCCGTAGCTACCGGTCCGCCATCTACTACACCGATGAAGAGCAGCACCGCGTGGCTGTGGACACGATCGCGGACGTCGAGGCGAGTGGGCTGTGGCCGGGGAAGGTGGTCACGGAGGTCGAGCCGGTGGGCGACTTCTGGGAGGCCGAGCCCGAGCACCAGGACTACCTGGAGCGCTATCCGAGCGGCTACACCTGCCACTTCCCGCGACCGAACTGGAAGCTGCCCCGCCGAGCCTCGACCGGTACGAACTGAGAGCGCTGCCGGCGCCGAAGTCCTGCTGGAGCACGGGAGGCGGGAACTGAAGGCCGGTCCGCCCCTGTGGTGGCAGGGGCGGACCGTGGGGCGATGAACCGGCGATATGAGGTCCCCCACGGCCCTGCCCGAGGCCCGGCCCCGCGCACCCCGGCCCGTTGAAACGGGTGGTCTGCTGGAGGCCCTGCTCAGTACGGTGATCGGGTGTGCTTCTACGCGATGACCTACTACAAGCTGCACTACGCATGCGTCTTATGCCGCGTCAGCTTTAAGCAGCATGCGCATCCGCGCCGGGAGCACCGTTGCCCGAACTGCACCCGGACTCTCCTGTGCGCCGGTCATGACTTCGCTCCGCCGCTCAGGCGTGACGCCCGTGGCTGGTCGGTGGTGGCTGTGGTCCTGGGTGAAGGGCTGCGCTACGAAGGGCGGTCGGCATGCGGGTGCGACAAGGAACCCAGATACCGTCCGCGGACGCGTGCCGATGTGAGGGTGCGTCGGATCGTGGCCCGAAGAGACGGGCTGCCGTTGTCGGAGACCCTGTACCGACCGGATCCTCTGACGCCGGCGTCCGACTGATTGCGCACGCCGGCACGTCGTACGAACGTGGGCGGTTGAGGGCACAGGGCGCCACGCGGCGCTTGCGCGGGCAGGGTTCGGCGCTGCCGGGCCGGTACGCGACGGCACCGTGGCCAACCCGGCCGTGCCGGACGGGCTGTGCCATGGCCCGTACGGCGTCAGCGCGGCGTCGGGCCGGCCATCGTCCTGGCGAAGAGGTGGCGGACAGGGTGGACGGCCAACAGCGTGCCGAGGGTGTGGTCACGGATCCGGGCCGCGGGGCCCGAGCACTGCGACCAGGCGGTGGTGGCCAGGTGAGTGCGGGTCAGGACACCCCATGCCTCGGCGCGTCGTGCGCGCCTCCATTCCGCCATTCCGTTGCGCCGCCCCCGGCCGGCCAGGCTGTCAGGGACCACGGAGGCCAGCGTGATGGCGTCGCGCAGGCCAAGGTTGAGCCCCTGCCCCCCGATGGGGCTGCACACGTGGGCGGCGTCACCGATCAGCAGGATGCGCGAGGAAGTGCTGCGGGAGGCCATCCGGCAGTGAGCGCGAAAGCTGCTCGCCCAGCGGCAGGTCTGCGCGGTGGCTGTCCAGCCGCGGGCGGCCGCCTCCTGAAGCAGGGCAGCGGGGGCGTCCTGGACGCCCTTCGGCGGGCTCTGGGCGGTGACCGCAGGCGCGGCGGCGGAGGGGTGGTGCAGGACGGTGCGGACCCAGCCGTCGAGGTGCATCGGCAGTACCACCATCAGTCCTCGCCGGCTCGTGACCATATGGATCCGGTCGAGAGGCAGAGAGGACCCGCTCACCTGCAGGTCGGCCAGCGTCCACAGGCCGGGGTGCGTGTGGCCGCGAAAAGGGGTACGGGTCTGCGACCTGACGGTGCTGGAGATGCCGTCCGCGGCAATGACACAGCGGGTGTGGAGCGTTCCCAGTCCCTCCGTGGCGAGTTGCACCCCGAAGGGCACCTCACGCACCGAGCGCACAGTCACGCCCCGGTGCACGGACACACCGCACCGCTCGGCCTCTTGGCTGAGGATCCCTTCGGTGGCGCACTGAGGCACGGTCAGGACGAAGGGATACGGCGAACGCAGCCCCGCGGTGCTGAACGCGCCGACCCGGTCCGCGCCCGAGCGCATCTCCACCGATGTGACCCGGCGGCCCATCGGGATCAGCAAGTCCGTGAGGCCACTGGGAGCAAGTGCTTCCAGCGTGCCGGCGTGCAGATCCGTCGCCCGGGATTCGGTCACCGGCTCTGAACGGCGCTCGACGATCCGCACGTGGAGCCCCTGGCGTGCCAGCAGCACGGCTGCCGTCAGGCCGACCGGGCCAGCTCCCACAACGACCACATCCGAACGCATGCCCGTACTCTAGTGCCCCGCGTCCTGAGTCGATCCGCGGCAGGTGAGGTGGGACGAGGGGACCGCCGACACCCGGTCGGCCACACCGGAACTGCCGACCAGGTCCTCAAGAGCGCCGGCCGCAGAGCCGCTTCAGACATAAAGCACTGGCGTGCCTGTGCCCTCCCGGACGATCATGGCGCGCATGACTGATCAACCCGCGCGATGGACCCAGGCAACCGTCTATCCCGACATGTGGGCCGACCCGGCCGACGACCCCCGCGAGAGCGAAGGAGCCGGTCCGGAAGGCGAGCTGGCGACGCTGTTGGACTATCTGGCGAACTACCGTAAGACCTTGCGGATGAAGTGCGAGGGCCTCGATGTGGAGCAACTGGCCCGTCGGTCGGTTCCGCCGTCGACGATGTCTCTGCTCGGCCTGCTTCGGCACCTCGTCGAGGTGGAACGGGACTGGCGCAACTGGATCAGCGACGGTGATCCGCTGCCGAAGCTGTACGGCGAGCGTGACGCGGACTTCGACGGAGCTGTCGCTGAACAGGCCGTGGTCGACGCCGCGTACTTGGCGCTGGAGCGTGAGCAGGCCGCGACCGACGCCGCGCTGGCCGCGCACACGGATCTGGGCGAGCGTCTGAGCAAGGACGGGATCGCGGTTCGGGACCTGATGGTGCACCGGATCGAGGAGTATGCCCGTCACTGCGGGCACGCCGATCTGTTGCGCGAGTGCATCGACGGAAGGGTGGGCCAGTAACGAGGGCCTGGGGCCGCATCCGCCGCCGCAGGAGCATGCGCATGCCGGACGGCGGTGAAGGGCGATCCGGCTCGGAGGCTCCGCACGTTCCGGCCGGAAGCCCGTATCCATACGGAGCATGACGTCGGGAAGGCGTCTGGCACCAGCGATGCATACCGTCCGCGGGATCGACCGCCTGGGGGCGATCCTCCAGGCGAGCGCGGAGGTCAGCCATGTTCCGGGTGGCGGACGGCGTGCACAGCGTCAAGGCATGAGCCGATCCGGCAGGAACCGGCCATGATCGAGGCCCGGGGACTGACCAAGCGCTACGGACCGGCCGTCGCCGTCGACGCCCTCGGCGTCGATGTCCGCCCCGGAGCGTTCACCGGCTTCCTCGGCCCCAACGGGTCCGGGAAGTCCACCACCATGCGCATGATCATGGGCCTGGACCGTCCCGATCGGGGGAGCGCGACGATGACCTCGACGCCGAGCGTGGCTCCGTCGTCGACCACGGAGGTGCCGTCCGAGGAGACCATGATGCGCAGACGATCACAGCCCGGGGGCTTCGTCGCTCAACTGCCTTCCGGGGCCGCAAGGATGACGACCCTTCTGCTCCGCGCGCCGGACAGGGGAGACCGTGCACACCCGCCTCCACGCTATTGACGTGTGCACGTCTGATGGCTACGTTGCGACAGTGCTTCGAGCCGATAGGCCCCGCGTCCAGGGGCTGGAGGGGCAAGAAGAATTCCGATTTCCTCCCTGCTGTACTCGCTCGGTCGTAATATCTCCGGCTCCGGTCGGACAACGTTGTCATTGTGGTGATCCCGAGATGAGTCGTTGTGCGCCCCCTGGTCCCGCCGGCCAGGAGTGTGCCGTGGCGGCCCGCCCGCGAGGCGCTGCGGGCGTGCGTCGGGGTGCGAGGACCGTCGCGTCCGGCGGCGGTCGAGCGGGCGTACCCCTGTAACGGCCTGCCGGAGATCACACGTCTCTGGACAACGTTGTCCACATGTCCGTCTTCGCTGCCCGTCCGGCTCGGTGTGCTCCCGAACGCATCACCCTCAGGAGGCAGATCGCGATGTTTTCGACTCCGGCCGGCGACCGCCGGCCCGGCATGCGCGGACGAGCGTTCCGCGGCCGACGGATCCGCAGCGCCCTGGGGGCCGCCGCCGGCGCCGCCCTCCTGGGCACGTACGCGTTACCCGCTCCCGTCGCCTGGGCAGCGCCCGCGAGAACGGCGGAACTCGTCTCGTCACCCGCGGACTTGGTGAACCCCTTCATCGGCACGTCCAACGACGCCAACGACTTCCCCGGTGCGGACGTCCCCTTCGGCATGGTGCAGTGGAGCCCCGACACCCCGTCGCGGCCACCCGGCGGCGGCTACGAGTACAAGGACTCCTCCATCACGGGCTTCAGTCTCACCCACATCGCGGGGCCGGGCTGCGGAGCCGCCGGTGACGTACCAGTGCTGCCCACGGTCGGCGCCGTCTCCAACACGGCGACGGACTCCTTCTCCCACGCCAACGAGTCAGCCTCGGCCGGCTTCTACAAGGTTGCCCTCGACAACAAGGTGACCGCCGAACTCACCACCACCACACGCAGCGGCATGGCGCGCTTCACCTTTCCCGCGACGTCCCAGGCCAACCTGATCTTCAAACTGGCCGGCAGCCAGAACGGCGGCACCTCGACACAGTTCGACGTCGTCTCCGACACCGAGGTCAGCGGCCAGGTCACCAGCGGGAGATTCTGCGGCGCCGGAAACGCCTACACCGTCTATTTCGACATGGTCTTCGACCAGCCGTTCACCTCCAGTGGCAGCACGCTCGCCCCCCGGAAGAAGCCCTCCGGGCCCCCTGCCGCACGGCCCGGTCAGAACACCCCGGACAAGCCGAACAGGCCGCGCCTGCACGGCTCCGTGCCTCCGTCTCGTGGCGACAGGGCGGAGGCCCGCGCGGCGAGCCCGGGCGCGGCCGCCTCGAACGCGCACGTCACCTTCGACACGAGCGCGAAGCAGGTCGTCCAGGCGAAGGTGGGCATCTCCTACGTCTCCGTGGCCAACGCGGCCGCCAACCGGAGCGCCGAGAACACCGGCTGGAACTTCGACAGCGTCAGCGCCGCGGCCCACAAGTCCTGGGACACGGCACTGGGCAAGGTGCGGATCGCCGGCGGCACCTCGGACCAGCAGAAGATCTTCTACACGGCGCTCTACCACTCACTGCTGCATCCGAACGTCATCAGCGACACCAACGGCCAGTACTACGGCTTCGACGGAAAGACGCACACGGTCGACGCCGGACACGACGCCGCCTACGCCAACTACTCCGGCTGGGACATCTACCGCTCCCAGGCCCAGCTCGAGGCGCTGGTGAGTCCTCAGGTCGCCTCCGACACCGCCCAGTCGATGACCGACGACTACGCCCAGACCGGGATCTTCCCCAAATGGTCGGAGAACAACGGCGAGTCCTTCGTCATGGTCGGGGACCCGGCGGCGGCGATCATCGCCGACTACCACGCCTTCGGCGCGCGGAACTTCGACACCTCCAAAGCGCTGGCCGGGCTGTTGAAGCAGGCGAGCACCGCGAACAACGACCGACCGGGCCTGAACTACCTGGACAACCCGGGGTACGAACCCCATGACGGCAGCTACGGCTGCTGCAACTTCTACGGCCCGGTGGCCACGACCCTGGAGTACGACACCGCGGACTTCGCTCTCTCCGCCTTCGCCGGAGCCCTCGGTGACACGCGCAGTCGGCAGACGTACGCCCATCGCGCACAGGACTGGCGGAACGTGCTGAATCCGGCCTCCGGGTTCGTCCAGCCCCGCAACGCGAACGGCACCTGGACCAGCGGATTCGATCCCACCAGTGGTACCGACATGGTGGAGGCCGACTCGTGGATCTACTCCGGCATGGTTCCCTTCGACGTGGCCGGGCTCGCCACCGCCAAGGGCGGCAACAAGGTGATGGGCGACTACCTCGACACCGTGCTGCGCAGCTACACCGGAGCCAACGGCTACGCGTGGGTCGGCAACGAACCGAGCATCGAACTGCCCTGGGAGTACGACTACATCGGCCGGCCCTACAAGACCCAGGCGACGGTGCGGACGATCCAGGACCAGATCTGGTCGAACACCCCGGCCGGCCTCGCCGACGGCAACGACGACCTCGGCGCGATGAGCGCCTGGTACGTCTGGTCCGCGCTCGGCATGTACCCCATGACGCCCGGTACGTCGGACCTCGCTCTCGGCTCGCCTCTGTTCACACAGGCCGTGATCACTCTGCCCTCGGGCAAGACCCTGACGATCAACGGCGAGGGCGCCGCCGACAACGCACCCTACGTACAGTCCGCGACGTTCAACGGGTCCGCGTGGAACAACGCCTACGCACCCACGAGCGCGATCACCTCCGGAGGAACTCTCAGTTACACACTCGGCACCAGTCCGAACACCGGCTGGGCCACGAGCGCGTCGGCCGCCCCGCCCTCCTATCCCGGTGACACCGCCGCCCCGCCGAAACCACGGGTGGGTCCCGTCAATTCCGGGGTGAACTCCGCACAGTGCGTCGACGACGCCGGGTCCGGCACCGCCGACCACACCGCGATCCGTCTGTGGACCTGCAACGGCACCTATGCCCAGGACTGGACGGTCGCCTCCGACGGCACCCTGCGCACCCTCGGCAAGTGCCTCGACGTGGCGAACAGCGGGACGACCAACGGCACGCTGGTCCAGCTGTACACCTGCAACGGCACGGGCGCCCAGAAGTGGACGGCCGGTGCCAACGGCTCCCTGACGAATCCCAATTCCGGTCTCTGCCTGGACGATCCGAACTCGTCGACCACGGAAGGCACACGCCTGCAGATCTACACCTGCAACGGGACCGCGGCGCAGAACTGGACGCTGCCACCGGCCTGACGTTCCCCGAGGCAGCCTGCTCCGCCCACCACCGATGAGCCGGCGGTCCCGCCCGCGGACGGGACCGCTGCAGCAACAGGCAGCTCAGGGATGGAGCACTCGGGCTCAGTGGTGGATCAGGAGCTCCCGCAGTAGTCGGAAGACGTTCGCCGTAGCCGAGACCGCGGCCAGAAGAACTCCCCACCGCGGCCGCAAGGTGTCCTGCTCCCGCTGCCGCGAGGTACCGTCAGGGGCCATGATGCATCACCTCTCTTGTGGTGATTTTCTGTGCCCGTCGGGGTGAGTCGAAGCACTCCAGGCCGCTCGCACCGATGGGCTTCTTGCTGCCCCCCAAGAGAAACAAGAGATCGGCGGATCGCACATTCGGTCCGGTTTTCCAGTCGCGGATTTGCCTGCCCCGCCGAGGAGTTGTGATTGCGTTCAGACCAGCTGGTCGGTCAGACCGACGCGTCTCGGCCCCCTGAAGCCGTAAGGGCGAGAGGGAACCGTTGAATCGATTCCAGCCACTTTCGGAGGACGGGGGCGTTCATGGCCTCCGGCCTTTTGCCCGGCACGCACTGCTCCAAAGCATCGCAAGCTCCACTTCATTCTGCATCGCTAGCGATATCTCCAGATGTTAACGGATTGACAGGAAATGTCCAGGATTGTCCTGTCATGATTTCTGGTGCCCGGGAGTGGGCGGCGACCCCCTTGCCCACATGCAAACCAGGTTCAAACCGGCTCGGGTAGCGGGATGTTGCGGTCGGCAGCCCTTGCTCACCGGAGCCGCCCCAGCAGCCCGATGTCGGGCGCACAGTTCGGGCAGGCCGGTCTCGTGGATGGGGCCTTCGCCGGCGTCGGGCCGGTCGACCTTGACCTGGTCGACGTCCACGCCGGCGACCTCGTGAACGAGTCCGGCCATCGCCGTCGCGTGCCGGACGCCGAGGTGACCACAGCCCGGACCACTGTGTCCACGGCGGCAGTCGGCGAGTTGGGGGTTCCTCGCGCCGCCCCCAGGCGGTGGGGCGGTACGAGGAAGCGGAATCCGGCGCCGGAACCGCGGCCGGGCACCGTGGTGCATCGGAGGCCACATTCCAGCTGGTTTGGTCAATATTTACTTTTCCGGAATCCGTCTGCATAGTGGCGCCTCGAAATATTGGTGGGTCGAGCCGAGAGGGCCCTTTCTTGTCTCAGATCAACGATGTCGCCGCGCGCGAGGTGGAGCTTGAGCGGGTTCAGGTTTCCGTCGTAGGCGCGCTGTTCGACGAGCGGCTCGCCGGGGCGCGGGAGCAGCTGGAGCGCGTGCTCGCGTCGCCGTCCGACGGCGCCGGCGAGGCGTACGAGAGGGAGGTGGCGGCCGGGCGGCTGGCGAGGGAGGTGCGTCGGCTGGAGGGGGCCGAGGACGGGTTGGTCTTCGGTCGGATCGACCTGGCGGACGGGACCGTCCTGCGGATCGGGCGGCTGGGGCTGCACAGGGATTCGGACGAGCTGCCACTGCTGGTGGATTGGCGGGCCGAGGCCGCACGGCCCTTCTACGAGGCGACGACGGTTCATCCCATGGGGCTGCGGCGGCGCCGCCATCTGCGTCTGACGGGCCGCACGGTGGTGGGGGTGAGCGATGAGCTGCTCGACGGCTCCGCACCCACCGGACAGGACGTGGTCGGCGACGGTCCGCTGGCGGCGGCGCTCCAGGCAGGGCGCACGGGGCGGATGGGGGCGGCGGTTGCCACCCTCCAGGCCGAGCAGGACGCGATCGTCCGGTCGCCGCACCGCGGGGTGACGGTGGTGCAGGGTGGTCCGGGCACCGGAAAGACGGTGGTGGCGCTGCACCGTGCCGCGTATGTGCTGTACGCGTTCCCGAAGGCGGCCGAGCGCGGTGTGCTCGTACTCGGGCCGAACGCGCGGTTCCTCGACTACATCTGCCAGGTCCTGCCCTCGCTCGGGGAGAACGACGTCGTCCTGGCGACGTGCGAGGAACTGGCCGGCGTCGTGCCGGGCGCGGCGGACTCCTTCGAGGTGGCGCGCCTGAAGGGGAGTTCCGCACTGGCCGACGCGCTGGCCGCTGTCGTCCGCTCACGGCAGGCACCGGGCGGCGACTTCGATGTCCGGGTCGGGCAGGAGTGGATTCGTCTGCCGGACAGGGATGTCGCACAAGCACGGGAGTCGGCACGGACCAGCGGTCTCGCGCACAACCGGGCGCGTCAGCTGTTCAAGGAGCTGCTGGTCGACGCCCTCGTCCGTGAGCTTGCCCGCAGTGGCGCCGAGACGCTTGATCTCATCGACGCCCAGGTCGCGCAACTGACCGGCCTCGACCTCGACCGGGTTGCGGCAGCGGACCTGTGCCGCCTCGGCTTTGACGACGCGTCCGCCACAGGTGTCGACGAGTTCGACGCCGACGCCGTGCGAGCGGATCTCCTGGACGATGCCTTTCTCGATCAGGCAGTCGAGGACCTGTGGCCGCGGCTGACGCCCGGCGACGTGGTCCGCGCCCTGCTGACGGACGGCGACGCGCTGGCCGCGAACCTGCGGCAGTTCACCGACGACCAGCGGGCCCTGCTGCGGCGAACGCGCGGTGCGCCCTGGACGGACGCCGACGTGCCGCTTCTCGACGAGGCGGCGAGCCTGGTCGACGGCCCGCCCGAGCACGCCTTCGGACACGTCGTCGTCGACGAGGCACAAGAACTCACCGTCATGCAGTGGCGGATGATCACGCGCCGTTGCCCGGGCCGGTCGATGACACTGGTCGGCGATTTCGCCCAGGCAGGCCCGGCGACGGTGGCACGGGACTGGAAGGAGGCACTCGGCCCGCACCTCGGACGGCGCTTCGACCTGCACACCCTGACCATCGGCTACCGGACCACGCGGGAGATCCTCGCCGCCACAGGGGACTTGCTCGCCCGGATCGCCCCGGGCCGGCCCCCGATCCGGTCGATCCGGCGCGGCGAGGTGCCTCGAACCCTTGCCGCGGCCCCTGAATCGCTCGTCAGCGCCCTCGTGCGGGAGCTGCGAGAACAGGGCGCCGCCCACCCGGGCGAGTTGGTCGGGGTGATCTGCGCCGATGACCGGACGGAGCGGCTCGCGGCTGCGGGGATCGAGCAGCATGCCCGACTGGTGCCGGCCTCACAGGCGCGCGGCCTGGAGTTCGACGCAGCCGTCGTGGTCGACCCGGACGGGATCACCACCGCCCGTCCTGGGGGCGAGCGGGACCTGTACGTCGCCCTCACCCGGGCCACCAAGCGACTGTGCACAATCACCCTCCCGCCGACCGTGAAGATCACGAGATGAGGACGACCCGGGCGGACAGGGCCCGGGTAGAAGTCACTCGGCGTCCGCCGACCACGGAAGTCGAGCCGGCACCCGAGACCGGACAGCGCTCGCGTCGTGACATGGAGACCCGACGGCATACCAGTGGTCAACGAGCAGCGGAACCGGGTGAAGACGGTCAGATGCGGGGATGGACGAGGTGTTCGAGCAGACTGGTGCGGACGAGGTCCTGGCGCGGAAGTGGTACGGGGGCTGACGTGCAATCCGGCGCTGCCGGGGACGGTGCTCGAGCGACTACTGCCAGGACCCGCCATATGAGCTGCTGATCGAGGTGTACGCGACGGCGCAGGACCGGAATTGGTCGGCCCTGCGCCACCACGCGAACTTTGCCCGGCCCGGTCGGGTTCACGGACCACCCGAACCCGCGGCTGCGGCTCGCCGCGCTGGATGACCCGCACGCCGGCCCGGAGCTGCCGCTGCGGCCGGCACGACCCGGACGCCGGAGGCTGGGCGGTGCGGGACCCCAGGCTCCCCGCCAGTGAGCTGCTGCGGCGGCTCACGCTGCCGGACAGCGCGTTCGCCGCCGCAGCCAACCCGATGCTGCCACCAGCGGTTATGCACCGGCCCTTTTGACCTGGCCCAGGGTAGGTGACCCCGTCACCGGTGCGCGATTCCGCCGCTCCCGCCGCCATGGCGAAGACACAGCTGGGCGCGCGTGGATGAGGACCTTGCGGAACTCGCGAAGAGGCCCACTGCCGACCTTGGACCGAGTATCGGGGGACTACCTCGCCAGGCTTGTGCAGGCTGATGCCGGCGGCCTGCGCGCCCGTGCGGTGGACACAGCCGATCGCTTCCTGGCCGAACACCAGACGGCCAGCGACGAGGCTGAGGAAACCCACCAGGGCCGGCGGGTGTCACCACCAGTTGACGACCGCGTTCTGGTACTCCGGCGAGGCTGCGAAGCCGGTTTCGGCGTCCTGGTGGCCAAGGCCCGCCTTCAGCCGGCCGGTCCAGTCGTCCCAGCCTGCCTGTTCCGGCTCGCGCCGAAGGTAGCGCAGGTACAGGCTGCGGGCGTAGGCCCGGCAGTACTCGTCGGACAGGACGAAGGCGCGGGCCACCTCGTAGCGGGTCATCCCGTTCCTCATCGCGTCCTTCCAGTACTGGTAGCCGCCGGCGTCCGGCGGGCGGCGCAGCAGTCGTCGGTACAGCGAATCGACGAAGGCGTCGTCGGCCGGATACCTGCCGTGGTACTCGGCGCTGTCCAGGAAGGCGACGATCGCCGCCTGACGGCTCAGACCACCGGCGAGCTGGGTGCGCCAGTGGTTCAGGCCGGCCGGCTCAGGGGCGCGGTCCAGGAGGGTGAAGTACAGGTCGGTCGCCAGGCGGCCGGAGTTCTCGAGCGAGTAGAGGAAGGCGCGGGCCACCTGTTCGGCGCTGGTGTTGGAGAACAGTTTGCGCACCCAGTAGTCCAGGCCGCTGTCGTCGAACCGACGGCCCAGTACGTCACGGTACAAAGACGCGGCCCAGATGTGGCGCCGGTAGATCTGCCGCACACCGGCCCGGTCGTCCGCCGCGGGGGTGCTGGGCGTGGGGTAGAAGGGGTTCATCGTCGAGTTCGGCACCGAGGTGTGGTTCAGCCCGAGGGAGTGCCCGAACTCGTGGACGGCGACCGTGAACAGGTCGAAGCCGCCTGAACGGATGCCTTCCTGCCAGCGTTCGTCCTCGTCGAAGTGGGCGTCCCCGGCGAGAGCGCCGCCATTGGGCGGGGGGAAGAAGGCGTGGGCGAGAACGTTGCCAGGGCCGTCGAAGGGCGAACCGTCACCGTGAGTGCCCTGAGCGAAGCGGATCTCGATGTCCGGCGTCGCGGTGGTCTCCTCGAAGATGAGCGGGACGACCGCCGCCCAGCGTGCCAGGGCAGCGCGGATGAGAGCCCGCTGCCGGTCCTGGGCGAAGTCCTGACTGAGGTTGTTGATGCGGTAGGTGATCACCGCGTGGTCCCAGACGGTGCCGAACGCGACGAACTCGCCGATGCCGGCGGGAGGTTTTGCCTGCCCGGGCTCCTCCGTGCCCTGCCGGTCGGGAAAGCCGCACCGGGGGCGCTCGAACACCTTGCGGGTGGCCTCGTCGACAACGCCCGTGGTCGGAAGCAGTGCCGTGGCCTGCGAGGCGCGTAACGCGGCGCGGCCGGCGTCGCTTTCCAGCGGGATGTCCTCGGGGAGATACCCGAAGGTGCGCAGGTAATCCGTGGCGAACTTGGCATCGCCCGGGGAGAGGGCGACGGCGGGGGAGGGTGCGACGGCGGGTTGATCACCCGCGGTCTTTCCACTGTGGTCAGCCATGACGCTCCTTGCAGGAGGTGCGGATGCGAGGATGTGCAGGTGCGGTCGGTCGTGCGGCGGTACGCCGACGGCTGTCAGGCGGGCTTCCGGCCGACGACCGGCTGATACCAGGCGCTGCGATCCTCGGGCGGTCGAGGAGTGCCGTCCATAGGCCCGGCGGGTAACGTCCCCCTCCGGTTGCACCGGCGAGCCACCGCTGACCACTCCCGAGCCGCTGGTTCGTAAACTCCCAGGTCACGCACGGCCGTTGGCCCCATCACGGATACGCCTCCTGGGGCGCGGCCACGCCGTCGGGCAACGCAGACCGTCGCGCTTCCGCGTCTGACACGCGCTCCGGCAGCGGTGCGAGCCGCGCCGAACCACCCCGCACCCTCGGCTGACGCGCATGCCCCTGTCGGCGTAACCGCCTCGCAGCCGCGGTCACTGAGGTCACCCACCGGCGTCCTGCAGGCGCGAACCGCTCGCTGAGGCCGGTGGCATGTCCCGCTTCGGCACCCGCACCCCGTGGAAGGAGGGCAAGGCCGACGCTGTCACCCTGCTGGACGGCCGGAAGCCTGACCGCCGCCGCAAAAGGCCTTCGGCCACCGGCACCGGGCGGTCACGAGCCGCGGGGTGCGGCCGCCCCTCGCGCCGGGTACCGACGGGCGGGGCGGCGAGCGGGGCGGGCCGCGTCAGCCGGGCGGGACGATCCGTTGGGCCGGATGCCGCCTCCGGATGCGGGTCGCGTCCGTCCTGCCACAAGATCGTGATCATGCGGATATTCACGGTGCTCCCGCCCTCTCGTCGGCTGATGCGGCGCGGCGGTGTGCGCCATGCCATATGCGCGGCTCTTGCCTGCGGCGTCCTGCTGGCGGGCGGCACGGCGTGCGATCACACGGCCGAGCGGAAGGTCCCCGGCGGCGCACCGGGCGCTGCGTCCGCCTCTCCCGGCGAGGCTGTGGGCACGCGCCTTCCGGGCGTCGGAGACCGGATGTGGAGGCAGGTCCCGGCCAGTACCCGGCAGGTGGTGGTCGTCTACGGTGATCGCGGGGACTCACCCGACAGCCTCACCGTTCTGTACGAGAAGCAGGGCTCGACCTGGGAGCGAACAGCCGGTTGGCCCGCACACAACGGTAGGTCGGGCTGGACGACGGACCACCGCATGGACGACGAGCGCACTCCCGTCGGCGTGTTCACCCTCACCGACGCGGGCGGCACGCTTGAGGACCCCGGGAGCCGGCTGGAGTACTGGCATGACGACAACGCCTACGCCTCCATGCTGAATCCGGAGGAAGCCCACGTTCATGACTTCGACTACGTCATCGCCATCGACTACAACCGGCTCAAGGGTGCTCCGCCCTTCGACTGGAGCCGCCCGGACGGGGTGGAGAAGGGCGGTGGCATCTGGCTGCACATGGACCACGGTGACGGCACGTCGGCCTGCGTCACCGTCCCGGAGACCGGCATGAAGACCCTCCTGCGCACCCTGGATCCCGCGAAGCGTCCCGTCGTGGTGATGGGAGACCGGGAACGGCTCAAGTCCTGAGACCTGCGGGGCCGCGTCAGCGCTCTGCGGGCGGCGCATGAAAGTCAGCCGGCACGGGTGCGTGAACTCGTCTCTGAAGAAGCGAGTACTCAGATCCAGGTACTCAGGTGGAACTCGCCATGTCCCTGGGCTCGTGACGGTTCTTGATCACTGCGGTAGGAGGTCCTGGTGCGCTACGCGCAGGGAGGAGGGCTGACGCCCAAGGAGGCGGCGCAGTCCGGGCCGTGTGGCTGGGCGTCAATTTCCGGACAGCCGGCCGGTAGCGCCGGGATTGAGACGCCTGCTGAGACGGGGGCCTGGGCCGGAAAAGATCACCCGCAAGCTTCAGGGGCAGTGGAGACTGTGAGGCAGTTCTGCCCGATGTGATCAGGAGCCCCAGTGAACGACATGGAATTCGCCGAAGCTGTGGAGACAGTCCTGCGGGACCTCCAGGCACAGTGCGCAGTGCAGCCAGACATACGTTCGGACGGCCAGTTCGGGATCACGCTCTGGGCCCCGGACGGTTCAGGCCAGGGCCTGACTCCACATCCGGACGGCACCGCCGCAGAGTTGCTCGTGCACCTGGCAGATCAGGTCCAGGACTGGGCGGTGGAGGCACTGTGGTCTGAAGGCGCATCGGCGGTCTGGCCACAGTGCTCGACGCACCCGGACACGCATCCGCTGACGGCGACTGTCCGCACGGACACGGCGGTGTGGGTATGCCCGAAGGGGGGAACGACGGCGGCGCGGATCGGGGAACTGAAGACTCGCTAGAGCGGGCGGGGCATGCGGCCGGCGCCCGTCGGCGGGAGGCAGCCGTCGATCAGGTGGGGCCGGCATCGACGAGTCCAACCGGAGTAACGCTCGTGGTTCTGGACTGTTCCCTCGCCGGCCGGCTCGACCCGAGATGTCAGCTGGGTCCGGGCAGGAGGGCGCAGCTGGTTTGGGGGGATCATGCCGCTGCAAAGGCCAGGACGACGTTGTGACCGCCGAAGCCGAACGAGTGGCTGACGGCTGTGCGTACGTCCTGGCGGCGTGGCTGTTTGGTGACGCAGTCGATGTCGAACTCGGGCGCGGGCACCTGGAGATTGGCGATCGGCGGTACCCGTCGGTGCTGGATGGTCAGGACCGTGAGGGCCGCCTCGATCGCGCCGGCGGCACCGAGAGTATGGCCGAGCACACTCTTGGCGGCGGTGACGCTGGGGCGGTGCGGCAGGACGCGGGCGATCAACGCGGCCTCGGTGGCGTCGTTGAGCGGGGTGGACGTGCCGTGGGCGTTGACGTGGTCCACGTCGTACGGGGTCAGGCCCGCTTCGCCGAGGGCTGTGCGCAGGGCTGTCTCCGCACCGGCGGCACCCTCCGGCGGAGCGGTGGGGTGGTGTGCGTCGGAGGTGCTGCCGCATCCGGCGAGCAGGGCGCGGGGCCGGGCGCCTCGGGCGGCGGCGTCCGCCGTGCGCTCCAGGACCAGGACGCCGGCGCCCTCGGCCATGACGAAGCCGTCGCGGTCGGCGGCGAACGGGCGGGACGCGTCCGCGATGGCGGCGGTGCGTTCGGACAGGGCACCCATGCGCCAGAAGCCCGTCACGGCCAGGCGGCTGATGGCGGCTTCGGCGCCGCCCGCCACCGCCACATCGCACAGGTCGGCGGCGAGCAGCTCGCGGGCCAGGGCGATCGCGGTGGCTCCGGAGGCGCAGGCGGTGGCCGGTGCGAGGCTGACGCCGTGGGCGTGCAGGTCGATGGACACCTCGCCGGTGGCCAGGTTCGGAATGATCATGGGGATGGTGAGGGGCGAGGTGCGGTCGGGGCCGTTCTGTTCGAGCCGCGCGTACTGCTCTTCCCACTTCTCGGTGCCGCCCATGCCGCAGCCGATCACCGTGGCCACGCGAGCCCCTTGCCAGCTCGCCGGATCAAGGCCCGCGTCACGTACCGCCTCCCGGGCGGCGAGGACGGCGAGTTTGGCGAATCGGCCCATGCGCCAGGACTTGCGGCCGACGGCACGGTCGATGGCCTCCTCCCGGAGCGGAAGTCGGCAGGAGAAGTCCACGGGCAGACCGTCCAGCGCACGGTCGTGTGCGGTGAGGGAGCGACCCGCGCACACCGCCTCCCAGGTGGCCTCCGTCCCCTCGCCTCCCGGGGTGACCAGACCGAGGCCGGTCACGGCGATCGGAGGCTTCGCCGGGGTCATCGGGCCGCCGCCGCGGCAGCGCGCAGCTCGTCGAGGTAGGCGGTCACCTCCGCGAGCGTCGTGGTCCGGGTGGCACGCCCGCTTTCGGCCCGTACGCCAAGGCGTTCCTCGAGGACCAGAACGAATTCGGCCAGCGCAAGGGAGTCCAGCTCGAGCTGTTCCAGGGTGACGTCCGGCGACAGCTCGTCCTCGGGGATTCGGAAGGTGGAGGTGAGGGCGGCGCGGACGTGGTCGTAGGTGTCGGTGGTGGCGTGCATGGGGCGTTCCTTGCGTAGTCGTCGGTCCTGAGGGGGCGCCGTCAAGCCGGGTCGGGGTGCCACTCCATGAGGAGCATTCCGGCGGAGGCTCCGCTGGCCAGACCGAGCAGGGCCACCAGATCACCGGGGCGCAGCCGGTCCTGCTGGGCTGCCTTGACGAGTTGCAGGGGCAGACTCGCGGTGGCGACGTTGCCGTAGTCGGGGAAGGTGGCCACGGCCCTGTCCTGGGCGATGCCGATGGAATCCAAGATGGCGTGGGTGAAGGGGACGGAGGGCTGGTGTACGCAGACGAGATCGAGCTCGTCGGGTTTGCGGCCCCACTCGATCAGCGCTTCCATGAGGTGCTTCTCCATCCCCGTGAAAGAGGCGGCCAGGGCCTCGGAGTCGAAGCGCAGCGACAGCACCGGGGCACCTGGCGAGTAATAGGGATTGGACGCTGTGGCTGCCCGCCAGCCGGCCGAGTTGGTGCAGAAACGCATGCCGAGCAGCCCAGGGCGGTCGCTCGCCTCCAGCAGCAGAGCGGCCCCCAGGTCGCCGAGGGTGAGGGCGGGCAGCAGCAGGGCGAGTTCGCCGCGGTCACGCGCCGGGAGGCGGGAGAGCGTGCTGCCCCGCTCGCCGGTGGCGATGAGCACGCGACCGTAACGGCCGGCTCGGATCAGCGCGTCGGCGATCTCCAGGGCGTTGAGGACGCCGTTGCAGGCATTCTTGACGTCGAACACCGGTGCCGTGACCCCGAGTTTGTCGGCCACGACGTGGGCAGTGGCGGGCTCCTCCAGGTCCTCGCTCGTGGAGGCGAAGACGAGCAGGTCCACGGCGTCGGGGCCCAGGCCGCACTCGGCGAGGAGGCGGCCGGCGGCAGCCGCCGCCAGGTCGGAGGGCCAGGCGTCGGCCGCCGCCACACGGCGCTCCTCGAAGCCGTACATCTGCCGCAGCAGCCCGGGCAGCAGGCGGACGCCGGGGTTTCGGGAGCGGACCTCGTCCTCGATCTCCGCGCCGGTCTGACGGTCCGCGGGGACATGAACGGCGACCCGGCGGATCGTGCTGTAGGGGGGCTGTGTCATTGAATGTGAGTTTGTTCCTCATGCCGGAACCACGGCAAGGGCCGCAGTCGTCAACGAAGGCCGCACCGGTGGCGGTCGGGCCAGTGAACGGAGCAGAGGCGGCGCACCGCAAACGGATACCGGTCCGGATGCGGCCATTGGAGTGATCATGGTCCGAGGCTTCATACCTCGGAGTTACGCGCGGCACGGGGCGGCTCCTGCGGGGCCGACAATGCTCCGGTGTCGCTGACCGAGGCCGAATTCCTGTACCCCGACTATGACTTCGCCCCGCACTGGTTCGAGCACGGGGGCGTGCGTCAGCACTACCTCGACGAGGGGGAGGGCTCGCCGCTGCTCATGCTGCACGGCAACCCCACCTGGAGCTACATGTGGCGGGACCTGGTGCGAGACCTGCGCTCCGACCACCGGTGCATCGTCCCCGACCACATCGGCATGGGCCGGTCCGACCGCCCCGACGAGTCCGTCTACACCTACACCGCCTCCAGTCGCCTGGCGGATCTCGAACGTCTGGTGCAGCATCTGGTGGCCGAACGTGGACTGCCGGCCCGGGGCTGGACTCTGATCGGGCACGACTGGGGCGGAATCATCGGCATGGCCTGGGCGCGCCGCCGACCGGAATGGCTCGCCCGCATTGTCATCCTCAACTCCGCGGCCTTCCCGATGCCGACCGGATACCGCCTGCCGTGGTACCTGCGCCTGATCCGCGGCGGAGGGCGCCCACCGGCGTGGCTCGTGCACCGCACCAACACGTTCGCCCTGGCCGCTTCCCGCTTGGGGTCGGCATCCCCGCTGCCCCCGCCGGTGCGCCGTGCCTATGTGGACCCCTACCGCGACAGACACCGGCGGCTGGCGGTGCTGCGTTTCATCCAGGACATTCCGCTGACCTCCGCCGACCCCGCGTGGCCGCTGATCGACGTGGGCCTTGTCGAATCACCGCAGTTGGCAGCACTGCCCATGCTGGTGTGCTGGGGCGGCCGGGACCGGGTATTCGACCACCATTTCCTCGCCGAGTGGCTGCGCCGCTTTCCCTCCGCCGAGGTGCACCTGTTCCCACGAGCCGGCCACTTCGTCCACGAGGACGCCCGGCACGAAGTCACGGCGCGCCTGCGGGAATTCCTCGGCCGCCCCACAGAAGGGCAGAGGTGAGAGTCGTGTCGTCCTGCTGGTGCTCTCATCGTCGTGGGGACCTGGCTGCTGTGCCGCGGGGGGTGTGCATCACGCACTCGTGGGCCATGCTGCGCCGCGGTACGGGGACCGTGGTGGTCGGACCGGCTCGCGGCATGTGTGCGGAAGGGACAGGGCCGTCGTGGTAACCGCCGAGACCGGGACCGAGACGCAGGCCGGACTGCTGGGACGGCTGTCGCACTGGCAGCAGAACCAGCCCACCGTCGTCGCACTCGACACGTTCCTCGGCCGGCGCCGGGAACGGATCACGTATGCAGACCTGTACGCCCGATGCTTGCGCACCGCAGACGCCTTGGCCGCTGGGGGCATCGGCCGGGGCACGCGTGCGGTGCTGATGACCCGCCGTCCACGCGATCTGCTCACCACCGTGTACGCGTTGTCCTCACTCGGAGCCTGCGCCGTGCTGATCGACCCCGGCCTGCCTCGTGATGCGTTGCGCCAGTGCCTGCGGGAGGCCGCGCCTCAGGCCTTCGTGGGAGAGCCGCTCGCCCAGGTGGCCCGGGTGCTCTGCGACTGGGCGCCACCCAGTGTGCGCACCGTGGTCTCCACCGGGCCAGGCCCCGGGCCCTGGCCGACGATCGCCGCGCTGGCACGCAGGGCACCGCGAGCGTCGCTGGGCGCAGCCGGCGACAGCACGGCTCTGATCGCCTACACCTCGGGCTCCACGGGCACACCGAAGGGCGTCGTCTACACCAACGATCAGCTGGTGCGTCAATGCGGCGCCACGGGAGGCGTGCTCGGAGCTCGGTCGGGAACCGTGATGCTCGTCGGCTTTCTGCCCTTCGCCCTGGGCGGCCCGGCGCTCGGCGTCACCGTTGTCATTCCCCGGATGGACTTTCGCAGACCGGGCCGGGCCCGTCGTCGAGACCTGCTTCGCGCCGCAGCGCAGACGCGCGCGAACTGCGTGCTCGGCTCCCCGGCACTCATGACCGTTCTCGCCGGAGAGGGCCGCAGAGAACCGGCCCTCGCCGACGTACGGTCGGTCGCCACCTTCGGGGCTCCGCTGGAGTACGGCCTCTTGGACCGCCTCACCGCCACGCTGCCGGAGCAGGCCGTGATCCGCAGCGTGTACGGCGCCACCGAGAGCCTTCCGGTGAGTGCGATCGACGGCAAGGACCTGCACTCCGCGCGCGCCGCATCGCAGCGAGGTGCCGGCCGGTGCGTGGGCCGCGCGGTGCCGGCGGTGCGCGTGGAAATCATTCCGGCCGACGCCGGACCGATCGCCCACTGGTCCGAGGCCGAGCCGCTGCCCGCACACGGCATCGGCGAGATCACGGTCCGCGGCCGCTTGGTCAGCCGAAGCTACTACGGCCGCCCGCACGCCGACGCTCAGGCGAAGATTCCCGACGGACAGGACGTCTGGCACCGCACAGGCGATCTCGGCCACACGGATGACGAAGGCAACCTCTGGTACTGCGGACGCAAGGCGCACGTCGTACCCAGCGCCGACGGCCCTCTGTACACCGAATGCATCGAGCCGGCCTGCAATGCGGTCGCCGGAGTCCGGCGCACGGCACTGGTCGATGCCGGCACCGACCGGCACGCCCTGCCCACCTTGTGCGTGGAAACCGAAGGGGCGCGACGCGGCGCCGAGCGGAGCCGGATCGTCGCAGATCTGCGTCGCACACTTGCCGCACTGGAACGCGGTGCGCAGGTCCGTGCGATCGTCTTTCACCCCGGCTTCCCTGTCGACATCCGGCACAACTCGAAGATCGAAAGAGGCGTCCTCGGCCAGTGGGCGCGGCGTCGTCTGGCAGCGAACGGCCCTGCCGCGAAGCCGGCGGAGGAACGCGCATGAAGATCCTGGTCACCGGAGGCAGCGGATTCCTCGGCGCGGAGATCTGCCGACGCCTCGCCGCCCGAGGCCACCAGGTACGTTCCCTGCAGCGAGGTCGCCGGGCGCAGCCGCCGAGCGGGACCGAGGCCGTGCTGGGAGACATCCGCGACACCGCGGCGGTCGCAGCCGCCGTACGCGGGTGCGACGCTGTCGTCCACACCGCCGCGCTGGCCGACGTGTGGGGACCACGCCGCGACTTCGCGTCCGTCAACATCGCCGGAACCGCGGCCGTGCTCGACGCCTGCCGACGACATGGAGTGCCCCGGTTGGTCAACTGCTCCAGCGCCAGCGTGGTCTTCGCCGGCAAGGACCTGGAAGGTGTCGACGAGTCCGCCCCCTGTCCCCGGCGGTTCCTTGCCCCCTACCCATGGTCCAAGGCCCGGGCGGAGCACATGGTCCTGGCTGCCGACAGCTCCCGGCTGGCCACCGTTTCACTGCGCCCTCATCTGATCTGGGGCGACGGCGACCCGCACCTGGTGCCCGGCCTGCGCGGCGCGATCCGACGGGGGCGGCTGCTGCTGCCCGGAACGGGCACCAACCGCGTGGACACCGTCCACGTCGGCGACGCCGCCGAGGCGCACGTGCTGGCCGTGGAAAAGCTGGCGGCGGGCTCCCCACTGGCAGGAGCCGGCTACTTCATCACGCAGGGCCGTCCCTGCACCCTCGCTGCCACCGTCCATGGCCTGCTGGCCCACCACGGCATCACCGTAGAGATCCGCGGAATCCCCGCTACGGCCGCACGCACCGCCGGTACGCTCCTCGAACTCACGGCGAAGGCAGCGCGCAGCCGACACCGCCCACTGCTGACGCGCTTTCTGGCGGCCGAACTCACCCGCTCCCACTGGTTCGACATCTCCGCGGCGCGCCGCGACCTCGGCTACACCCCCGCCGATCACTCGTGGGAAACGCGGGAGCCGTCGACGGAGCAGGCGGCCACCGCGGCGTCGCCCCATGGGCGGGCTGTCCCGCCGGCGCACTGAGCAGCGGGCAGGTGCGCCGGGCCGGGTGAGGAGAATGGCCTCTGACCGGCAGTGCGGTGTCGACGGAGAGGTGGCAGGTCCGCGGCGTTCGGGCCGCGCAGCGGCGAAGGTAGAGTCGAGCCGTCGGGTGTGGGGTGCGGGTCATGGAGTGGGAAGTGGCGTTCGGCAGGCAGAAGACGCAGGAGCCGCCGGTGGAACCGGTCGGGTGGGCCGGCGTCCACACATTCGTCATTTCCTCCGTCGAGCGTCCGGTGACGAACAAGCGGAAGCGAGCGGTGTGGGGCAAGCCCGCGGTGCGCGTGGCCCGGGGCTCGAAAGATCTGCGGGTTCTGGCACCCTGCGCATACCTGGGCTCCGCCGAGACCCAGCCCGCCGGTCTGCCGTCACCCCCCGAGCAGACCCTGTTCGAGGATCCCGGCGCGCGCAGCCTGCTGTGCTACGTGGAAATGCCCGTGCAGGTCGACGGAGAACGGCGTCACCTCGTGCGCGACGGCCAAGGGCAACTCGTCGGGGCTCTCACCCGCGTACCGCCGAAGCACCGCCCCTTCAAACATTCCTGGCGCATCGAGCAACCGGGCCACCCGGAGATCGTGGGGCGCAGCGATTGGACGAGTGGCAACGCCAAGGAGATCACCGGACGTGTGGCCGGGAAGCTCATCGGGGGCATCCTGGACGCGATCGGCGATCTGGGTGCCGAAGGCGGCGATCAGCGGTCCCGGGCGCGGGCGTTGGAATGGCGTGCGGAGGACAAGGTCGTCATGGTCTCGCAGGGCAGCGAGCAGGTGACCGTGCGGGCGGGCTGGGTCGATCGCCGCCTCGCCTTTGCGCTCGCGCTCATCGGCGACGACTGAGACAGACACTCACGACCGTCACTCGTCACCACGCGCAAGACTCGAGCGAACCGTCGACCGCCCCAGGAACACCCGCACCGCCGCGACTCGTTACCACAGGCGCGCCCACGGGTGATCGTCAGCCGTGCACCGGAGCCCGCTCGTCCAGGAGGCCCTCGCTCCGCAGATCGTCCCAGACCTGCGCCGGGATCTCCGCGCCGAACGCGGCTTTGTTGCGGTGTACTTCGTCCGCGGTGCGCATGCCGACCACGATTCCCGAGACGGCCGGGTGGCGCAGCGGAAAGGCCATCGCCACCTCAGGGAGCGTCACACCGTGCGCCTCGCAGACATCGGCCATACGGTGCGCGCGCTCCAGCATCCGTGGTGCGGCGGGCGCGTAGTCGAAGGTGGCACCCGGCTCGGGCCGGGCCGTCGCGAGCAGGCCGGAGTTGAAGATCGAGGCCGCGAGAACCGAGACCTCCCGGGCCGTGCACGTGGGCAGCAGGTCGTCGAGGGCGCTCTGGTCCAGAAGCGTGTAACGGCCGGACAGCATCACCGCATCGACATCCGACTCCTCCACCAGCCGGGTGAGCTTGCCGGGGTGGTACATCCCCGCGCCGATCGCGCCCACCGTTCCCTGGGCGCGCAGTTCGGCCAGGGCCGGATATCCCTCGCGCAACGCATCCTCGAAGTGTTCCTCGGCGTCGTGCAGGAACAGCAGGTCGACACGGTCGACGCCCATCCGCTCCAGCGAGTCGTGCACGCTGCGCAGGACACCGTCCCGCGTGAAGTCCCACACACGACGGTGCGTGGCAGGCACCGCGAAGCTCTCGTCCATCCGGCCCGCCGGGTCCTGCGGGACCAGCAGTCTGCCGACCTTCGTCGACAGCGTCACCTCCGCGCGAGGCTTGCCGTGCAACAGCCCACCGGTGCGACGCTCGGAATGCCCGATGCCGTAATGCGGAGAGGTGTCGAAGTAGCGAATCCCGCTGTCCCACGCCGCCTCAAGGGCTCCCGCGGCGGTCTCGTCGTCCAGCGGCGCGAAGAGCCCGCCGAGCGGACCGCCACCGAAGCCCAGCTCCGTGACGTGCACCTTGCTCTTGCCCAGCCGGTTCTGCCTCATCACCGTTCCCCTCATGCGGTCAGTGGCGCGCGACCATCCTGCCGTGGTCTGTACCACCTCACCAAGGGGATTTCCCTTCGAGTACGGCGGATGACGCCGACCACGGGATCCGTGTGGCCGGGCTGGGCCGGCCCGACTGCGTTCGGCGTGTGAACGATCTCGGCGGACGGCTGTGTGCTTATTCCCTGCAGAGTGAGCAAGCGCTTATTAACATGGTCGGTGGGTCGTCCGAATGACATGGAGGAGCAGATATGCCGACGTCGGAAGCCGAGGCCTTCTACGAGCGGGAGGCCCACGACCGGTTCCGCCCCACCGCGAACACCCGGGGGCCCTGGGACGCCGAGTCCCAGCACGCCGGTCCGCCGGCCGCACTGCTCGGGCTGACCGTCGAGCAACGGCCGGGCGGACGGCCCGAGATGCGGGTGGCACGGCTCACCTACGAGATCATGCGCCCGGTGCCGATCCGGCCGCTGACCGTGGCCACGCGCGTGCTGCGCGCCGGGCGCAGCGTCGAGCTCGTGGAGGCTGTTCTGACACCGGACGGCGGCGAGGCAGTGATGCGGGCGACGGCTCTGCTGATGAAGACGGCACCGGACTCGGTACCGGAGGTGTCGCCGGGCCACCAGGTGCCAGGTCCCGGGGCCGTACTTCCGAAAGCGTTCTTCCCGGTCCCCTGGGACCAGGGCTACCACACCGCCATGGAAATACGCTTCGCCGCCGGCTCGTTCCTGGAGTCCGGCCCGGCCACGGCTTGGATGCGCATGCGGGTCCCCCTGGTCGCGGGCGAGGAGATCACACCGCTCAGCCGGGTGTTGACGGCTGCCGATTCGGGCAACGGCGTCAGCGCCGAGCTGGATTTCCATCGCTACGTCTTCATCAACGCCGACCTCACCGTCAGCCTGCACCGCCACCCCGAAGGCGAGTGGGTCTGCCTGGACGCCCGGACGTTGGTGGACGGCGCGGGTATCGGCCTCGCCGAGTCCGCCCTGCACGACGAGAAGGGCCCGCTCGGCCGCAGTACTCAGACCCTGTACGTGGCTCCGCGCGGCTGAGGCGGCGGGCAGGAGGAATCCCGCAGTCGTCATCACCCGCTGGATGCGTCTGCCCGGCTCCTGTGACCGGCCCAGCACCGAGCGGAATCCGGCGGCGACGTGATCGCCGCCGGGTTCCGGCCGGTGCCGCCGCCCGTGCTCAGACCAACGGGGCGAAGAAATACGTGTCCCGGCGCGCGAAGCGCTGTTCCTCGTCCAGTTCGAAGAAGTCGGCGAATTCCAGGGAGACTTCGCGACCACTCTTGAGGACGCCGTTGAACACCCCGTTCACGGCCACCTGGCGACCGTCCGCCACCGCTCTGGTGACCGTGTGCGTTCCGCCGGCGATGACCCGATTCTCGCTGTAGAACACCTCCAGGCCCCTGTGCCCTCGTATGGGCTCGTATCCGGGACGGCGGTAGACGGCGTCCTTTGCGAACAGGCCTATGAGTCCCGGAACATCGCCCGCATCGACCAGCCGGTAGTACGCGTGCACCTTGGTCAGTCCGGTGCTCTCAGGCTCGCGGCCCTCGTTCATCGCTGCTCCCCGGCGGCATCGAGCGCGGCGAGGAGATCGTCCTCCGGCATGGCGTCCACCTGGGCATGGACCCGTTCCTCGACCACCCGGGCCAGCGCGGCGACCGTGCGCTTCTCGAAGAGAGCGCGCAGGGCGACCTCGACTCCGAAGGTGTCGAGGATGCGCGCGGTGATCCGGGTGGCGATCAGCGAATGACCGCCGACTTCGAAGAAGTCGTCGTCGACTCCGACCCGGGGCAGGTCCAGAACCTCCGCCCAGATCCGCGCGATCGCGGCCTCGCACTCGTCTCTCGGTGCCACGTACTCCCTGCTCGGCCCGTGCGGAACGGGCAGGGCATTGCGGTCGATCTTCCCGGACGTCGTTGTCGGCAGGGCCGGGAGCGGGACGAAGATGTCGGGAAGCATGTAGTCGGGCAGCGCCCCACCGAGGCGGTCGCGCAACTCTTCCCTGACCGGAGCTTCGTCGGGGTCGGGAACGTACCAGGCGACCAGCCGCCGCACGCCCCCGACCGGGGCCAGGCTCACCGCCGCGTCGTGGATGCCGGGCAGAGCACGCAGCGCGGTCTCGATCTCCCCGGTCTCCACGCGATAGCCGCGGATCTTCACCTGGCGGTCCGCGCGGCCGAGGAATTCCAGTGTGCCCCGGGAGGTCCAGCGGCCGAGGTCACCGGTTCGGTAGAGGCGACCGCCAGGGCCGGTGGCGAAGGGGTCGGGCACGAAGCGCTCCGCGGTCATCGCCGGGGCGCCGGTGTATCCCCGGGCAAGGCCCGCCCCGGCAAGGTAGATCTCGCCCGGCAGTCCGACACCGACGGGCCTGAGCCGGTCGTCGAGCACATGGACGCGGACGTTGTCGATCGGCCGGCCGATACCGGCCCCGGGACGCGGAGCGGACGGTTCCGTTGCCGTGGCGAGGACGGTGCTCTCCGTCGGTCCGTAGACGTTCACCACCGGCACGCCCGGGGCGTCCGACGGCTTCGGGCGGAACAGGTCGCCTCCTGTCAGCAGGGTGCGCAGCCCGGTCGTCGCGCTCAATGGGTGGCCGACGAGCTGCTCGGTCATGGCCGTGGTGGCGAAGGCCACCGTGGTGCCGGACTCGGCGATGTAGCCGATCATTCCGTCAGCCGACGGAATGATCTCGTCCGGCGGAAAGTGCAGGCATGCGCCCGCGAGCAGCGCCCCCCAGATCTCCCACCCGGCGGCGTCGAAGGAGATGTTGGCGACCTGCGTGGCGGTGTCGGCCGGGCCGAGAGCGCACTCGCGAAGATGCCAGTTCAGGAGGTTGGCGAAGGAGCGACGCTCGATCGCGACGCCCTTGGGGCGTCCGGTGGAGCCGGAGGTGTAGATGATGTGCATGAGGGCAGTGGGGTGCGAGCCGCCCGTCAGAGCCTCGGGCGTGGACCGGTCTGCCGTCTCTTCAGCGTCCTCCTCTGCCTGCCCGGACACGAGCAGGCCGCGCGTCCCCTCCGGCAGCGCGGCTGCCAGGTCGCCGTCGGTGAGGACCAGTTCGACGCCGGAGTCGCGGATCATGAAGGCCATACGGTCCCCGGGAAGCCTGGGGTCGAGCGGGACATAGGCGGCGCCCGCTTTGAGCACAGCGAGCCAGGCGACGACGAGGTCCGCGCCACGGGGCAGCAGCACGCCCGCGGCCCGCTCGACGCCCAGTCCGTCCCGGCGGAGCGCGACGGCCAGCCGTCCCGAGCGGGCGTCGAGTTCGCCGTAGGTGAGCCGCTCCTCACCGGCCACGACGGCGAGGGCTTCGGGATCGCGACGAGCCACCGTCGTGAAACGTTCGACGAGGTCACGGCCAGGGGGAAACTCCCGCTCGGTGGCATTCCATTGGGTGAGCAGCCGCTTCTCGTCGGGACCGAGCAACTCCACGTCGGACACCGGGGTGCCGGGGTCGGCGCAGACGGCAGTCAGGAAGGTGCGGTAGTGGTCGACGAAGCGGTTCACCGTGGCGGCGTCGAAGAGGTCGGTGGCGTAGACGAGGTATCCCCGGAGCCGGTCCGTGCCCTCGTCCAGCAGATGCATCTCCAGGTCGAAACGGGTGGCCTCGGACGTGTCGTCGAAGGGCGCAATGTCCACGCCGGCGAGGGACAGGGTGCCCTGACCCGCGTCCGGATCCGTGTGCAGGAGCTGGAACGAGTGCTGGACGAGGGGGTTCATGCTGAGCTCGCGAGGCAGGCCCAGCTCCTCGACGAGCTGCTCGAAGGGCAGTTCCTGCCGGGAGAACGCCTCCAGCAGCGCGGTCCGCACCTGGGCGATCAGCTCGCTGAACGTGGGGTCACCGGAGAGATCGGCCCTCAGCGGCATGAGGTTGACGAAGAAGCCGATCAGGTCCTCGACCTCGGGTTCGGTACGCCCCGCGGAGGGGCATCCCACGACGACCTGACGAGCCCGGCCCCAGCGGGCCAGGACGGCGTGGTAGGCGGCCAGCAGCACCATGAAGAGGGTCGCGTGCTGGTTGCGGGCCATGGCCCGTAGGGCTTGGGTGAGTTCCTCGGAGAGCGTGAACTCGACCGTGCGGCCCTCGTGGGTGGGGGTCTGCGGCCGGGGCCTGTCGCCCACCAGCTCCAGTTTCTGTGGTTCGTCCCCCAGGTGCTCGCGCCAGTAGTCCACGTACTCCTTGAGGACACCGTCGGTCAGCTGCTCTCGCTGCCGCTCGGCGAACCCGGTGAACTGCAGGGTGAGTTCAGGCAGTTCCGGCTCACGTCCCGTGACGGAGGCGGCATAGGCCGCGGACAGCTCCCGCGCGAGGACGTCGTAGGACCAGGCGTCGAAGACACTGTGGTGGGCGGTGATGAGCAGGACGTGGTCGTCGGTGTCCAGCCGCAGGAGGCAGGCCCGGAACAGAGGTCCGTGTGCCAGGTCGAAGGCACGGGCCGCTTCGGCCCCGGCCCTCTCCCGTGCCTCCCCGACCGGATCGGGGCGCCCGGACAGATCCACGAACTCCAGCCGGACGGCTCCGGGCTCGGCAACGGTCACATACGGCGCGCCGCCCTCGGCCCCGAACCGTGAGCGCAGCACCTCGTGCCGGGTGACGACCAGATCGAAGGCCCGGCCGAGGGCGTCGGCGTCGAGCGCGCCCCGCAGCCGGAAGTCGTACGTGATCGTGTACGCGGGCAGCCCGGGGTGGAGCTGCTCGAGGAACCACAGCCGCTGCTGGCCGAAGGACGGCAGCGCCCGGGGCGCGGCGGACGGTGCGGACGGCTGGACCGGCTCGGTGCTCAAGGGCTCTCCTGTCAGGCTCACCGCTGGCTCGCGGGGAGGTGTCGGTCGAGCCTGCTCAGCAGATCGGCGGCGAACGGCTCGGGATTGTCGTTGAAGTGGAAGTGGCCGCCGGGGAAGAGGAAGGTCTCCACCGGCCCCGTCGTCGTCTCCCGCCAGCCGGCCAGCGCGGACGGGGTGGTGCCCGGGTCGTCCTGCGATCCGTAGACGACGAGCGGGCACGCCAGGGGCGGGCCGGGCACATGCCGGTACGTCTCCGCGATCGCCACGTCGGCGCGCAGCGTCGGCAGGACCAGTTCGAGCAGCTCGGGCTCGTCGAAGACGGCCGGGTCGACGCCGCCGAACCGCGCAAGGACGCGCAGCATCTCCTCCGGAGGGAGCTTGTGCAGGCCCTCCGGGTCGCGGTGCTGGGGAGAGGACTGGCCCGAGACCACCAGACAGGCGGGAGAGACGCCGTACGACCGGTGCAGCTCGCGGGCCAGTTCATAGGCCAGCAGCGCACCCATGCTGTGCCCGAACAGGACGACCGACTCCCCGAGGAAGGGGGCCATCTCGGCGGCCATCTCGGGGACCAGTTTCTCGGAGGAGTGCGGCATCGGCTCGGCGAAGCGGGTGCCGCGGCCGGGCAGATGGGCGACATGGACGTCCATGCGGTCGCGGAGGGAGGGCAGCCAGCTGTCGAAGCCGTCAGGGCCGCCTCCCGCGAACGGCAGACAGAACAGCTGGGCCCGCCCGGCAGCGGGGCGACTCAGGTCCCGGAAGGCGACCGGCTTCGACTGCTGGGCCACACCGTCACTCGCCTCGAGGGCAGCGGCGGCGAAGTCCTCCAGCACGGGCCGGTCGAACATCGTCCGCAGCGGCAGATCGACGCCGAAGTGCTCACGGATCTGATAGATCACCTGAGGAACCGCCAGGGAGTGGCCACCGAGCTCGAAGAAGTTGTCGCGCACGCCGACGCGTTCGGTCTTCAGTGCGCGGCGCCAGATCTCCGCGACGGCGCGCTCCGCCTCGTTGCGGGGAGCCGCGTACTCCTCGGTTGCGGGAGCGGGCCTGGGCAGTCGGGCGCGGTCCACCTTGCCCGAGACGGACAGCGGCAGCTCGTCGAGGACGAGGACAGCGGCCGGGATCATGTAGCCGGGCAGCCGCTGCCGCAGACGGTCGGTCAGGTCGGCGGCGCCGAGCGGTGAGTCCGGCGTGGTCACGGCGTAGGCGACGAGCTGGTGTCCACCGGCGGCCGCCTCGGTGACGATGACCACCGCCCGTACGACATCGGCCAGTTCCATCAGCGATGCCTCGACCTCTTCCGGCTCGATCCGGTAGCCACGGATCTTCACCTGGAAGTCGGTCCGGCCCAGGTACTCCAGTGTGCCGTCGGCGCGCCAGCGGGCCTGGTCGCCGGTGCGGTACATGCGAGCCCCGGGCTCGTCGGCGAACGGGTCGGGCAGGAAAGCCCGGGCGGTGAGGTCCGGCCGCCCGAGGTAGCCGCGGGACAGGCACGGCCCGGCCACACAGACCTCGCCCGGCAACCCCGGCGGCACGGGCTCCAGGTTCCGGTCGAGCACATGGATCCGGACGTTGGCGATGGACTGTCCGACCGGTGGGCTGTCCGGCCACCGGGTGGAATCCCCGGTCATACGGAACGCGGTGACCACATGGGCCTCGGTCGGTCCGTACTGGTTGTCGACGGCCACCCCGGGAAGCCGGGCGATCAGCTGCCGGAGCTCGCCCCCCAGACGGAGCTGCTCACCCGCGGGCACGATCTCGGCCAGGGGCGGCAGCGGGCCGCCCGCATCGCGGCCGCGTGCGGCCGCGCCGGCGATCTGTTCGAGTACCGGGGGAGGGCAGTGGAGCCGGCGGACGCCGTGCTCCACCATGATCGCCAGGAGTTGCTCGGGGTCGCGACGCTGGTCCTCGACCGGGACGACCACCCGCTCTCCCGCCGCCCAGGTGGTGAAGAGCTCCTGGAAAGAGATGTCGAAATTGATCGCCGCGAACTGGAGTGTCGGCCCGGCGGCCGGAGTGCGACGCGACTGCCAGGCGAGCAGATTGAGGATCGGCCGGTGCGTCATCATGACGCCCTTGGGCCGTCCGGTGGATCCCGAGGTGTAGATGACGTACATCAGGTTGTCCGGGGTGGCCAGGCGCGGCGGATTCTCCGTCCGCTGCCGGGCGATCTCCCCCCGGTCCCCGTCCACCAGGACGACGGCCTCTCCCGCCGGCACGGCCCATTCCAGGTCGGACTGGGTGACGGTGAGCAGGACCTTGGACTGCGCCAGGATGTAGCGCAGCCGCTCCGCCGGTGTCTCCGGGTCCACGGGCACACACGCGCCACCGGCCTTGAGTACCGCCAGCAGGGCGACCAGCATCTCCGGGCCGCGCCGGACGCACAGGCCGACCAGGACCTCGGGGCCCACGCCGCGCTCGCACAGCAGCCAGGCGAGCCGGTTGGCACGGGTGTTCAGCTCCGCGTAGGAGACCTCCGCGTCGCCGCACACGAACGCCACGGCGTCCGGGGTCGCGGCCGCCTGCCGCTCGAACAGGTCCGCCACCGTGAGCTTCTGCTCGAAGGGCTCCGCCGGCCCGTTTCCGGCGGCAAGGGCGGCACGGCGTTCCCCGGGATCGGTGAGGGGCGCCCGGGACAGCCGCAGCGACGGGTCTCCCACGAGGGCGTCGAGGAGATTGAGGTAGTGGCGGGCGCAGCGGTGGGCGGTGGCCGCGTCGAACAGATCCTGAGCGCAGATCACCCGCCCGGTCATCTGGTCCGAACCGGCGTCATACAGGTGGAGTTCGAGGTCGAAGCGCGTGGTGGCCTCGCCAGTCGGCAGCTCGGTCGCCTCGAGGCCCGGCAGGCGCAGTGCGGCCAGCTCGCCCCCGGAACCCTGGTTGAGCAGGCCGAACCACACCTGGACGATGGGATTCCGGCTCAGGTCGCGGCTCGGGGACAGCTCCTCGACGAGCTGCTCGAAGGGCAGGTCCTGGTGCGCGTAGGCGTTGAGCGCGGTCTCCCGGAGCCGCTCCACGAGCGTCGAGAACGGCGGGTCGTCGGCCAGCCGGGCGCGAAGCGGCAGCGTGTTCACGAAGAACCCGATCATCGGCTCGAGTTCGGACCTGGAACGCCCGCTGACCGGGGTACCCACCACGACGTCGTCGGCACCGGAGTACCGGGCCAGCAGTGCCTGCTGGGCGGCGAGGGTGACGACGAAGGGTGTGGTGCCGCACGCCTTGGCCAGCTCCCGGACGCCGCGTACGGTGCGGGCGGGTACCGTGAAGTCCACGTTGACGGCGCGATGGCTGGCGACCGGTGGCCGTGGCCGGTCGGCGGGCAGCTCCAGTGCCGGTGCCCCGTCGAGCTGCTCCCGCCAGTAGGCGGACTGGCGTGCCGTCTCGGCCCCGCCGAGCCGGGCCCGCTGGGCCGCCGCGAAGTCCGCGTACTGCAGAGGCAGGGCGGGCAGATCCGGCTGCCGCCCCTCGGTGTGCGCGGTGTACGCCTCCGAGAGTTCCCGCACGAACACACCCGCGGACCAGCCGTCGAAGACGCTGTGGTGCACGGTCACCAGGAAGAGGTGGTCGCCCTCGGCGAACCGGACCAGACGGGCGCGCAGCAGCGGCCCGGTCGCCAGATCGAACGGAGCGGCTGCCTCCGCCGAGCAGAGGGCATGGACGGTTGCCGGCCCGGCATCGACGGACAGATCGGAGACGTCCTCGCGGCGCAGCACCCGCTCGGGAGCGGGGTCGATGATCTGGTAGGGCTCGCCGTCGTCGGCGGACATCCGGGTACGCAGCGACTCGTGCCGGGCAACCACCGTCACCAGGGCCCGGTCGAGCGCGGCCGCATCGAGCGGGCCGCGCAGCCGGTAGGCGGCGGGGATGTTGTACGCCGGGCTGCCGGGCACCAGCCGGTCGATGAACCACATGCGGCGCTGTGCCGACGACAGGACCGGTCGTGAGGTGTCACGTGGTGTCCTCGCTCGGTCGGCGGAAGCGGGCGCGGCCTGAGAGTCGGCCGCGGCGGTGGGGCCACCGCCCCGCAGCCGGCGCCGGATCAGCTCGCGCCGCAGGGCGTCCAGTTCTGCGGCCGTCCGCTCACTCATCGCTGGTGCCGCCTTCGGTCTGGACGAAGCCGGCGGCGGCCATCTCCTCGACCGCGGCCCGGACGGTCCGCGCGATGAACGTCACGTCGTCGTCGGTGTGTGCCGTGGAGAGATAGCAGTTGCGTCCCTCCCAGACGTAGACACCGCGGTTGAGCAGATGGTGGAAGAAGAGGTCCGGATAGCCGAAGCCGCGTCCGAAGGAGAACCGGAACAGGGACCCGGCACGCTCCACGCGCAGCGGAATGCCGGCGCGTCGCGTGAAGTCGTTCAGCGTCGTCTGAAGCCGTTCGGTGCGGGCGTCGAGCTCGTTGTGGAGCTGGGGACTCTCGTCCTTGACGCGGCGCAGCACGGCGTGGGCGGCCGCCATGGCGAGCGGGTGCTTGGAGAAGGTCCCGGCGAAGACGGTGGTCTCGGCACTGGGCCAGGAGTCGTCGCCGTAGGCCCACAGCCCGCCGTCGATGGGGGCCATGAACCTCTCGCTCCCGGAGATGACGCCGATGGGCATGCCGCCGCCGATGACCTTTCCGTACACCGCGAGGTCGGCACGGACTCCGCTCAGCGCCTGCATCCCTCCCGCGTGCAGCCGGAACCCGGTGATGACCTCGTCGAAAATGAGCGCGATGCCGAGGCGGTCGGTGAGGTCGCGGAGCTCCCGGAGCCAGGCGAACGGCTGGATCTGCGGCATCCGGCTCTGGACGGGCTCGACGAGGACGGCCGCGATGTCCTCGGAGTGGGCCGCGATGACGTCGAAGGCGGACGAGTCGGCGAAGTCGGCGACGATCACGTCCTGTGCCATCGCGGCCGGGGTTCCGCGGGTCAGCGGTACGGCGGTGCCCGGCGGCTTCGACGGGTCGGTCGACCTGCGGGCGAGCACCCCGTCGAACGTGCCGTGATAGGCGCCGGAGAAGACCACGATCTTGCGTCGGCGGGTCACGGTGCGCGCTGCGCGCACGGCCACCATGACCGCCTCGGTGCCCGAGTTCTGGAAGGCGGTCCGTGACATCCCGGTCAGATCGGAGACCAGCCCGGCGACCTGACCGACCAGCGTGTTGTAGGGCGCGAGGGGCATGCCCCTGTCGAGCTGGGCCTGGATGGCCTCGCGGATGAACGGCGGATTGTGGCCGAAGAGGTTGACGCCGAAGTCCATGGAGATGTCCACGTACTCGTTGCCGTCGACGTCGGTGAAGCGGGCACCTTCGGCCCGGTCGGCCACGATCGGATGGACGATCTCCTTCCACAGGACGTGGAAGCCGGCCGACATCCTGCTGTCTGCGTGCACGGGCCGCTGGTGCGCTGCCTGCTTCTTGGACTTCTCGGTGCGCGCCTCGATGGAGGTGATCAGCTCCTTGACATGGTGGAGCTGGCCGGAGGTCAGTTCGCGTCCCCGCCGTGCCTCGATGGGCCGGTACGGGCCCATGGCCTGCGCGGGTGCCTCTTCGGCAGTGCGGGGCGGGGCCGCTGCGGGCCGATCAGGGGCCGGCGCTGTGGGCTGGTGCCGACGGCCTCGGAGCACGTCGAGCTGCTGTCGCATCACCTCCAGCTGGAGGCCGATGATCTCGCGTTCCAGGTCGGTGGTCCCGGCTTGGTCCGGTGCCTGGAGGAGAGGCTCGGCCGTCTCCACCGGAGAGGGCGCCGCGGGGGAGGGGCCGGCGGGTGGGGCTGCCGGAGCCAGGGCCCGCGGCGGGGCGGCTTCCTCGGCAGGTGACGCGGCCACCGGGGCGGCAACCGCTCCTTGTGCGGTCAGGTGCGCGGCCAGCGAGGTGATGTCCGAGCACGTGTCGAGCAGGTCTCTGAACGGTACGTCGATGCCGAGCAGGTCCTCGATCCGCTCGGTGGCCTCCACGAGGAGCAGCGAGTCCGAGCCCAGCTCCACGAAGGAGACGTCGACCGGTACTTGGTCCGTGGGGATGCCCAGGAGTTCACCGAATAAGCTTCGCAGCGATTCGGTTATCTCGCCGGGGAGGGACTTGTCAACGCCCGCGGGGGATATACCCAGCGGGCTCTCTGAGTTCGACAATTTCGCCGAGTCCTCGCCTTCAATCGTTGGGACGGGGCAGGGCAGTGCTGCTGAGCAGCCGTCAGGATCACTCAGCGACTCGCCCTTGTAAAGCGATTATTGGCGAGGGTCGAGCGGCCCCACCGAATGGGCCCGGACGTCCCCCGCGTGCATCAAGTTGCCTACGGCCTCGGTGAGTTGGGTCACATGGTCGCCAGGCAGCGTGATCTTGACTCGAACGAGACGCGCACCCTATGAATTGAGGATGCCCAAGAACATGGGAGCCCTGTGGGCCTTACTCGGCGCAGAGGTGGTCTCGGTATCGGGATCGCTGGTCACTCGGGTCGCTCTGCCGTGGTTCGTTCTCGCGACAACGGGATCCGTTGCGCGGATGAGCCTCGTGCTCGCGGTCCAAATGCTGTCCATGGCAGTCTGGGGGATTCCGGGCGGGATTCTCGCAGCCCGGCTGGGAACGCGTACCTTCATGCGCCTGGCCGACGGCTCGCGTTCCGTACTGATCGCCCTGGTGCCACTGCTGTACTGGCTGGACCGGCTCACCTTTCCGGTGCTGCTGGGGATAGTCTTCGTGGTCGGCGGCTTCTTCACGCCGTACTACGCTTCCCAGCGGGTGCTGCTGCCCGAGCTCGTCGGCGACGACGAGCGGCTGCTGGCCCGCGCCAACTCCCTTCTGGGGGCGGCCAATCGAGTGACCCTGCTGCTCGGGGCTCCGCTCGGCGGTGTGCTGGTGGCCGCCTTCGGCGCGCAGCAGGTGCTGTGGATCGACGCCGGCAGCTTCCTCGTCGCGTTCCTGCTGATCTCCATGTTCGTCCGGACGGGCAAAGCCGCTCCTGCGACCTCCAGCCGGGGGGAATTGCTCGCTGGCATCCGATTCTTGTGGCAGGATCGGGTCCTGCGCTTGTGGACCGCGGCCAATATCGCCTTCGAGATGTCCTGGCAGTGCGTGTTCGCGGCCATTCCTATTCTGGCGTTCTCCCGTTACGACGACGATCCGCGTGTCGTGGGTGTACTGCTGGCCGTGTTCGGTGTGGGCGCCGTCACGGGAAATCTTCTGGTGGTCCCGCTGATGAAGGTCGTCAAGCCGATCAGGCTGATGATCGTGGGCGCTGTTGCGGAATCCCTGGTTCTCTGGGGACCCGTCATCGATCTCCATGTGGTGACTTTCGGTGTTGTTCTGTGTCTCGGGGGGATATTCATGGGATTTGTCGAAGGTCCCACGGTCGCGCTGCAGACCAGACGCACACCGCCCGGGCTCCGCCCACAATCCATGTCCGCGTTCATGACTCTGACGCTGGTGGCGGGTTCACTGGCACTGACCATGACCGGACCCGCCTTCTCGGCATTTGATTCCCGAATTCCCTTCGCCATCGTGGCCGCCCTCTATTCGTTCGGCACCCTGCTGATGGTGGTTTCCGCCGCCTGGCTCACCAAGGAGGCGGGCACCGCGGAGCAGGGCGGCTCCGAGCTGGGGGTCGCCGGGAGGAAGACAGAGGATCCCGCGTGAGTGACAGTGCAGCGGCGCGCGAGGCGCTGACCTACTGGACGGAACGGCTGCGCGGTGTTCCCCCGACGCTCGACCTGCCGATGGACGGCCCCTTACGGGCCGGCGAGGGCAGATCGGCCGGGCACATCGAGATCCGCCTTCCCGCCCGACTCGCAGAGCGGCTCCGCTCAGTCGGCGAGAGGCAACGAACCAGCCTCTCCACAGTCCTGCTCAGCACATACGCCGTCCTGCTGGCCCGGCACACGCGACAACGGCGGCTGATCATCGCAGTCCCCCACCACGCGCCGGACGGAACTCCCGCCACCCTGCCCCTCACCTTCGACTTCTCCGGCGACCCGGCGTTCACCGAAACGCTCCGGGCCACATGCACCGGGCTCGACGAGGCCCGGTCCCACGGCTGCGCCCCCCTCGAAGATCTTGCCCGTGCACTCCGGCTCGCCCCGGATCCGTCACGCCCGGCCATTGCTCAGGCCGGCTACCTGTACACGGACCGGCTCCCGGAGGCCCCCGCTCCGGACTGGGAGGAGTCCGTCGAACTGGGATTGCGCGTCCAGGACGGCCCGGACGGGGTGACGCTGTCACTCGTCCACCGGCTCGGCGTCATCGACGTCGCCACGGCGCGGCGGATGGCCGACTGCCTGCTGACCCTGCTCGGCGGCGTGGCGGAGGCCTCTGGACAAAGAGTCTTCCGGCTGCCGATGCTCCCGGAGCGCGAACTGCGGACGGTGCTGGACTCCTGGAGCACCACCACCACCGGCCGGACCGGCGACGACGACCGCTGCCTGCACCAGCTCGTGGCCGAGCAGGCGGCACGCACCCCACGGGCGCCCGCGGTCTCGGCCGGCACCGAGACGCTCACATACGCCCAACTCGACGCATCCGCCAACCGGTTGGCACGCCATCTGCGGGAGGCCGGCGCGGCTCCGGACGCCCCGGTGGCCGTCTGCCTGCGCCGTGGGGAGACGGACGCGGTCGTCGCCATGCTCGCGGTGCTCAAGGCGGGCGCCGCCTACCTCCCGCTGGACCCGGACTACCCGGAAGACCGCCTGCGCCACATGCTCGGGGACTCCGGGACCCGCACCGTCATCACGAACAGCGGCGCGCTGCCCGTCTCCCTCGCCCAGGGAGTACAGGTCATCGACGCGGACCGGCAGCGCCCCGCGATCACGGAACGCTCCGCCGAACCCCTGCCCGTGACCTGCCACCCGGACGGCCTGGCCTACGTCATCTACACCTCCGGCTCCACAGGGCGACCCAAAGGCACGTCCATCAGCCACCGGAGTGCGGTCAACCTGGCCCTGGCCCAGAGGGAGACCCTTGAGGTCCACCCCGGTGACCGGGTCCTGCAGTTCGCGTCGCCCAGCTTCGACGCGTCCGTGTGGGAGATCGTCATGGCGCTGTCGGCCGGTGCCGAGCTGGTTCTGCCGACACCCGAGGAGGCCATGGCGGGGCCCGGCCTGGCCACCCTGCTCAAGACGGCGGGGATCACGCATGTGACACTCCCGCCCTCGGTGCTGAGCCAGCTCGACCCCGAAGAGTTCCCCGCCCTGCGGGTCTGCGTCTCGGCCGGTGAGGCGTGCCCGGCCGACCTGCCCAGGCGCTGGGCGTCCGTGCCGCGGTTCGTCAACGCCTACGGCCCCACGGAAGCCACCGTCTGCGCCACCATGGGGGACGTCGTACACGGGCCGGACGATGCCCCGGAGGCGGACCGTTCGCCCTCGATCGGCCGCCCGGTCCCCAACACGCGGGTGTATGTGCTGGACTCGGGGTTGGAGCCGGTGCCCGTCGGTGTCACCGGTGAGCTGTGTCTGGCCGGCCCCGGGCTCGCCCGTGGCTACCTCGGCCAGGCGGCCACCACGGCCCGGCACTTCCTGCCCGATCCCTACGGTCCGTCCGGCAGCCGTCTCTACCGGACCGGCGACCTCGCCCGCTGGAATCCCGACGGAACCCTCCAGTACCTGGGCCGTAGCGACTACCAGGTCAAGATCCGCGGTCACCGCATCGAACCCGGCGAGATCGAAGCCACCCTCCGCCGCCACCCCGCCATCCACGACGCCGCCGTGGCCGTCAGGCCCGGCCCCCAGGGCCACCCCCGGCTCGTGGCCTACGCCGTCCCGGCCGGACGGCCCACGAACCACGGCGCGATCCTCGACGAGCTCCGCGTCCGCCTGCGAGAGCGGCTCCCCGCCTACATGGTCCCGGCGGACCTGCTGCTCCTCGACCACCTGCCGCTCACCCCCAACGGCAAGGTCGACCGCTCCGCGCTGCCGGAGCCGGAGCGCCCGCGGGGTTCGGCGGACCACCCGCCCCGCACCGCCGCCGAGCACGAACTCCATGCCTTCTGGACCGAGATACTCCAGACGGACCGGATCGGGGTCACCGACGACTTCTTCGCACTGGGCGGCGACTCGCTGCTCGCCGCCCGACTGATCACCCGGATCCAGGAGCGGCTGGGCGTCAGGCTGCCGGTCCGGGCGGTCTTCGACGAGCCGACCATCGAGGGTCTTGCCCCGTTGCTGGAGCAGGCAGGACCGACGTCACAGCCCCGTACGCCCGGCATCGCCCCGCGTGATCCGGAGCGGCCCGCGCACGCCTCCTTCGTCCAGGAGCGGTTCTGGTTCCTGGAGCGGCTGCGCCCCGGCACCGCCGTGTTCAACCTGCCGACCGCGTTGCGGCTGCGAGGCGAACTGGACCTGGACACGCTGCGTGCGGCCCTGACCCACATCGTCACCCGCCACGAGATCCTGCGGACCTCGTTGGCCGAGGAGGACGGAGGCCCGGTGCTGCGGGTGTCCGACCTGAACCGGGTCCCGCTCGCGATCGAGGACGTCCGCGGAGCACCGGCGGCGGCCGTGACCAGTCGGATCGAGGAAGCGGCCCGCGCTCCCTTCGAGCCGTCGGCAGGCCCGCTGTTCGCCACCACCCTGCTGAAGGTCGCCGAGCGGGAGCACGTCCTCGTCCTGGTGCTCCACCACGCCGTCGCCGACGCCTGGTCGATGCGCGTCCTGTACGACGAACTGGCCGAGACTTACGCGGCCTTCCGGGAGGGCCGCCCGCCGCGCCTGACCGACCTGCCCGTCCAGTACCCGGACTTCGCGGTGTGGCAGCGCGCGCAGGCGCACGGCGAGCACCACGAGCGGCAGCTCGCCCACTGGAAGGAAGTCCTCGACGGAGTGCCGGCCGTTCTGGACCTGCCCACGGACCGGCCGCGGCCCGCCGAGATGTCCTACCGGGGCGGCCGGGTACGGTTCCGTCTCCCCGCCCCGCTCGTCACCCGCGCCGGGGCGCTGGGACGGGCCGAGGGAGCCACTCCGTTCATGGTCCTGTGCGCCGCGTTCGCCGTTCTGCTGAGCCGCTACGGCGGCGGGCCCGACCTGGTCGTCGGCACCTCTCCGGCGAACAGGCCGCACCGCACCGAGGAGCTGATCGGACCCTTCGTCAACACGGTGCCCCTCCGGGTCGGCCTCGACGGCAGGCCCTCCTTCAGGCAACTCCTCGGCCGGGTGCGCGAGACGACACTCGGTGCGTTGGCCAACCTGGACGTGCCGTTCGAACTGATCGTGGAGGCAGTGGACCCCGAGCGCAGCCTCGGCCGTCCGCCGCTCGCCCAGGTCACGTTCAACCTCCACACGACCGGTGCGAGGCCGCCCCGCATCCCCGGGGTGGAAGTGGAGCCGCTGGGCGTCGACACCGGTACCAGCAGGTTCGAACTGGAGCTGGCGCTGTGGGACGACGGCAACGGCCTGGCCGGTGAACTCGACTACAACGCCGACCTCTTCGAGCAGGACACCGCGCAGCGGCTGGCCGCCCACTACGGACGCCTGCTGGAGGCACTGGTCGAGGACCCCGAACGCGAAGCCCTCGCCGCACCGCTCATGGACGACACCGAGCGGGACCGGCTGCTGACGCACTGGGGCGACGGCGGGCCGGGACACACGGGACCGCCGCTGCCACTGCTCTTCCAGGAGCAGGCCCGGCGGACCCCGGACGCCGCCGCTGTGGTCGCCGGAGACCAGCGGTTGACCTACCGGGAGCTGAACGGCCGGGTCGAGCGTCTGGCGCATCGTCTGCGGGCCCACGGAGCCGGCCCGGAGAAGGTCGTCGGGGTGTGCCTGCCGCGCACCGCGGAGCTGCTCGTCGCGCTCCTCGCCACGCTCAGGGCAGGCGCTGCCTACCTGCCCCTCGACCCGGATCACCCGGCGGCTCGTATCAGCGCCCTGCTCGCGGACGCGAACGCCCACGCGGTACTGGTGGCCGAGGGCACCGGGATCAGTACGGAGGCGCTCGGGGTACCCGCCATCGACATCGGCGCCGAATCCACTCCTGCCTCCCCGGCGGATGGGCTCCCGTCGCCCCACCCGGACGGTCTCGCCTACGTCATCTACACCTCGGGTTCCACCGGCCGTCCCAAGGGCGTGGCCATCACCCACCGAGGACTGTCCAACTACCTCCAGTGGGCGCGGACCACCTACCGCGGTGCCGCCGGCGGGGTCGCCCCGGTGGCGACCTCCGTGGCCTACGACATGGCCGTCACCCCGCTGTTCGTCCCCCTCATCAGCGGCGGCACCGTCGAGCTGATGCCGAGCTTCACCGACGACCCCGAGGCGGGCGTGGCTCTGCTCGGCCGGGAGCAGGCACCAGGGCTGCTCAAAGTCACCCCGTCCCACCTGCGTGCGCTGCTGTCCCAGCCCGGCCCCGCCGACGAACTCTCCTGGCCCGAGACGCTGGTGGTGGGCGGTGAACAGCTGTCCACGGACGTGCTGCGCCGCTGGCGCGAGGCGGGCGGACCGTGCGAGATCCACAACGAGTACGGTCCGACGGAGACTGTGGTCGGCGTCTGCGTCCACCGGTGCGCACCCGCCGAACTGCCCTCGGACGGACAGTCGGCGGCCGTGCCCGTCGGACGGCCCGTCGCGGGCACGAGGCTGTATGTGCTGGACGATCGGCTGGAGCCGGTTCCGCAGGGCGTCGCGGGGGAGCTGTACATCGGCGGCGAGGGCGTGGCGCGGGGCTACCTGGGCCGCCCGGGGACGACGGCGGGGGTCTTCCTGCCCGACCCCGTCAGCGGGATACCGGGAAGCATCCTGTACCGGACGGGGGACCTCGTACGCCATCGGCCGGACGGCACCCTGGAGTTCCTTGGCCGCAAGGACGGTCAGATCAAGCTGCGGGGCTTCCGGCTCGAACTCGGCGAGGTCGAAGCCGCCCTCCGGCGACACCCTGCCGTCCAGCAGGCCGTGGTCCTCGCCGACGTGCGGCAGGACAGTGAGCCGAGACTGACCGCCTGTCTGGTCGCCCATGACGGCGCTCAGGTCCCGGCCACCGGACAGCTGCGCGACTTCCTGCGCGGCACGCTGCCCGAACACGCGGTACCGGCGGCGTACGCCTGGATCGAGGCGATTCCGCTCACCCGCAACGGCAAGGTGGACCAGGCAGCCCTGCGTGCGGTACGCGCGGACCTGCCTGCCGAGCCCACCGAGGTGCCGCCCGGGAGCAGGACGGAGCAGGCCCTGGTGGACATCTGGAGCCGGATGCTCGGGCGGGACCGCATCGGTGTGGACGAGAACTTCTTCGACGCGGGAGGCAACTCCCTCCTCGCCGTCCGCATGCACCGGGAGCTGTCGGCCCTCCTGGCAGGCCCGGCACGCTCCGACCGGATCCCGCTCGTGGCCGTCTTCAGGCATCCGACGATCCGCGCGCTCGCCCGCTTCCTCGAAGCCGCACCCGCCGCCGGGGCGGAGACCACCGAGGCCGCGGTCCAGGTGGGCACCGAGCGCGCGGCCGCACGCAGGGCCGCACGGAGCAGACGAGTCCGGCGATCCGGTTCACAGGACGGGAGGTGACGGGATGACGACCGCATCCCACGAGGCCGGCACACCGTACGAGGCAGACACACCGTACGAGGCCGACGACGATCCCGGAGCGGACGGGCGTATCGCCATCGTCGGCCTGGCGTGCCGCTACCCCGGCGCTCTCGACGCGGACGGCTTCTGGACCAATCTGCGCACCGGAACGGAGTCGATCTCCCGCTTCGACGGGCCCAACGGTACGGCGGAGGGCCGTACCGTCGATGCCGCGGGGATCGTGGCGGACATCGACCGGTTCGACAACGACCTCTTCGGGTACACAGCGCGCGACGCCGCCATCCTCGATCCCCAGCAGCGGCTCTTCCTGGAGTGCTCCTGGGCCGCACTGGATTCGGCGGGCTACGACACCACCCGCCATCCCGGCACCGTCGGTGTCTTCGCAGGGCAGGCGTCCAGCGCGTACCTCAGGGAGATCCAGGCGTCGCCCGCGCTGCGCGACCGGATCCCGTACCGGCGCCTCGAACTCGGCAACGACAAGGACTTCCTGGCCACGGCGGCCGCCTACCGGTTCGACCTGCGGGGCCCGGCCACGAGCGTGCAGAGCGCCTGCTCCACCTCGTTGGTCGCGGTTCACCTCGCCGCCCAGAGCCTGCTCAACGGCGAGTGCGACATGGCCCTCGCCGGAGGCGTCTCCCTGCGCGTGCCGCAGGACAAGGGCTACCTGCCCGAACAGGGCATCAGTTCCACGGACGGGCACTGCCGGGCCTTCGACAGGGACGCCAGTGGGTCGGTCCCGAGCGGCGGCTGCGGGATCGTCGTCCTCAAGCCTCTCGCCGCCGCGCTGGCCGACGGGGACACCGTCCGTGCCGTCATCCTCGGCTCCGCCGTCAACAACGACGGCGCCGCCAGAGTGGGTTACACCGCACCCGGAGTGGAGGGGCAGACGGCCGTCGTCCGGGAGGCCCTGGAGATCGCCGACGTGGACCCGGAGACCATCTCCTACGTCGAAGCCCACGGCACCGGAACTCCGCTGGGCGACATGATCGAGGTGGCCGCGCTCACGGCCGCGTACCGGGCCCACACGGACCGCACGGGCTGGTGCGGGCTCGGTTCCGTGAAGACCAACATCGGCCACGCAGACGCCGCGGCGGGGGTGGCCGGGCTCATCAAGACCGTCCTCGCGCTGGAGAACGAGCTGCTTCCGCCGAGCCTGAACCATGAGGTGCCCAACCCGCGTATCGGGTTCGAGGAGACCCCGTTCTCCGTCGTCACCTCGCCCACACCCTGGCCACGTGCGCCATGGGCGCCGCGCCGGGCCGGGGTGAGCTCGTTCGGGATGGGAGGCACCAACGCCCACCTCGTCCTGGAGGAGGCGCCGGCCCGGGCTTCCGCTGCGACGCCTGCCGTCCTCGCGGACGAAGGCGAGCTGCTGCTGCTCTCCGCGCGGACCCCCGCCGCCCTGGACCGGCTCGTTGACCGCATGCGGGACTTCCTTCAGGACAACCCCGGCCTCCGCCTCGCGGACGTCGCGTACACCCTGCGCGTCGGCCGCCGGGCCCTGCCGCACCGTACAGCCGTGGTCTGCCGTGACACCGCCGACGCCGTACGGGCGCTGCGGGCGGGCGGGTCGCTCCGTGGCCAGGCCGGGGACGAGGCTCCGCCGGTCACGTTCGTCCTCGCCGACGCTCCTGCGGACCCGGACCTGCACGGCATCCACACGGAGCTGGTGGCCGCCGTACGGCGGTGGGCACCCGACTCCGCGGAGGACCTGGCCGAGCTGTCCGCACTCGTATGCGCCGAGACCGGCCGTGAGATCTGCGCGGACCACCGGCTGCTGCTGTTCGCGGTCCAGACGGCGATCGCGCGGCAGCTCATGTCCTGGAACGTGGTGCCGGACGCCGTCATCGGCACGGGCGTGGGCGGCTGGTCCGCGGCGTTCCTGTCCGGCGCGACACCCCGGGCGGAGATCGTGCGGGCTCTGGTGAGCGGCGCACCGGCGGCGCACGGGGACTTCGACAGCGACCTCCGCCGGCTCGCGGACACTCCCGGACGGATGCTGGTGACGATCGGCGGCGACCCGCAGCCCTCGCACACACAGGCCACGTCGACGGCCGTTCCCCTGCGCGTCCGGGGCGTGGACGAGATACGCACCGGTCTGCACGCGGCGCTCGCCCAGCTGTGGACCGGGGGCATCGCCGTCCCCCCGTCCCACGTGGACGGGGACGAGCACCGTCGTCGTGTCCAGCTGCCCGCCTATCCGTTCGAGCGTGAGCGTCACTGGCTGCTCGACTCCGGCGGCCCCGACAGCGCGGAGCCGACCGGCACGGATCTGCGGCGGATGCTCGGCGGACAGCTCGACCTGATGCGACGGCAGCTTGCCTCCCTGGCTGACCGTCAGGACCTCGACACGGAGCGGGCCTCGATATGAACACCGACCGTATGCGGACCGTGCGGGCGACGGACCAGCAACGCGAGGTATGGCTGGCCAGCAGGCTCGGCGGTGCGGCCTCCCGCGCCTATCACTGCCCGATCGCCATCGAGCTGGACGGGCCGCTGGACACCGAGGCACTCGTCGGCGCAGTCGACGAACTGGTGCGGCGCCATGAGTCGTTGCGCGCCTGCTTCCCGGATGTGGACGACGTCCAGATCCATGACGGCCTGCTGATCGACGTGCCCGTGGTGGATGTCTCCCACTATTCGGGCGCCCGGCAGGACACCATGGTGCGCGAGTGGTACGCCGCCGAGCGCCGGGCCGCCTTCGACCTGGAGCGGGCGCCGCTGGTGCGCTTCCACCTCCTGCGGCTGGGCGTGGAGCGGCATCACCTGGTCATCACGCATCACCACATCGTCGCGGACGGCTGGGCAGGGGACGTGCTGCTGCGCGATCTCGGCTCGCTGTACCGCTCGCGCCACGAGGGAAGCGGCCTGGCCCTCCCGCCCGCACCGCGTCTGGCGGACCACAGCGAGCGAGGCGCGGAGTACGAGAACTCCCCGGAGTTCGCGACCGCCCGCGCCCACTGGACCGGCAGGTTCGCCGACGGCTTCCCGTCCTTCCGCATGCCCACCGAGGGGCCCCCGCAGGACGACGACCACCAGGAGGCGGCACGGGTCCGCATCCCGTTGCCGGCTCCCCTCGTACACGACCTGCGCCGGGTGAGTTCGCGCTACTCCGCGACGCTGTACATGACGCTGCTGGCCGCCTTCCGGGTCTTCGCCTCGCGGATCTCCGGCGTCGACGACCTGGTCATCGGCAGCACGTACCTCAACCGGACCTCGGCTCAGGAACGCGACCTGGTCGCCCACTGCGCCAACGTCCTGTGCCTGCGCGAGCCGGCCTACGACCCGACACAACGCTTCGACACGGTGCTCGAACAGGTCCGGGCGGAGGTGCTCGCCTCCCATGAACACGGCGCGTATCCGCTCCAGCGGCTGACGCAAGACCTCGAACTCCCTCGCGATCCGAGCCGTTCCGGGCCGGTCACCACGGTCTTCAACATGGAGCGCGAGAACATGCCCGCCGACTTCGGCTCCGGCGTCGAAGCGCGGCCGGTGCCGATGGACGCCTTGCCCGGCTCGCCGTTCGACGTCACGCTCACGGCGGTACAGACGGGTCGGGACATCTCTCTCGACCTGGTCTACCGCCGTGGCGCCCGATCCGAGGCCCTCGTCCGCCGCTGGCTCGAGCAGTACCGCACCCTGCTGGAAAGCGTGGCGGAGGACGCCACCGGGCCGGTCGGGCGGCTCCCGATGATGTCGGCACAGGAGCGGCGGACCGTCGTCGAATCCTGGAACCGCACCGAGCGGGACCTTCCCGAAGCCCAGTGCCTGCACGAACTGGTGAGCGGCCACGCGGCCCGTACACCCGAGGCGCCCGCCGTCGTCTCCGCCGCCGGGACGCTGAGCTACGCCGAGCTGGACGCGGCCGCCAACCGGCTCGCCCACCACCTGCTGGCACGCGGCGTCACCACGGACCGGCCCGTCGCCGTGTGTCTGCCCCGGACCCCCGAGCTGATCGTGGCCCTGCTGGCGGTGCTCAAGGCCGGCGGCGCGTACCTTCCTCTCGACGCGAGCTACCCCGCGCAGCGGCTGGCGCACCTGCTGGACGACTCGGACACCTCCGTGGTGATCACCCGGCACGGCCTGCTGCCTCAGACCGTCACGGCCACCCGCTCCGTCATCGAGATCGACCGGCAGGGGGCGACGATCGACCGGCTCTCCGGCGACGCCCCGAACGCCGTGGTGGACCCGGACAACCTCGCCTACGTGCTGTACACCTCAGGGTCCACGGGTGCGCCCAAGGGCACCATGACCAGTCACCGCAGCGTCACCCGGCTGGTCTTCGGCCTTGACCACCTCGAACTCGGGCCGGACCGGCGGATCCTCGCCGCGGCACCAGTCTCGTTCGACGCTTCGACGTTCGAGATCTGGGGCGCGCTGGCGCACGGCGGGACATGCGTCCTCTACCCCGAGGCCGTGCCCGACCACGACGAACTGTTCGCCGTCATCCGGGCACACCGGGTGGACACCGCGTGGCTGACCTCCGCCCTGTTCAACGCGATCGTCGACTCGGGCCCCGAGCAGTGGCCACCGCTTCGGCATCTGGTGATCGGCGGCGAGGCACTGTCGGTCGGTCATGTGCGACGAGCGCTGGCCCGGATGCCGCAGACGTCGATCACCAACGGCTACGGCCCCACGGAAAGCACCACGTTCGCCTGCTGCCACGAGATCCCGCGTGATCTCGCGGCACGGACGGCGGCGGTGCCCATCGGGCGGCCGATCGGCAACACGCGGGTGTATGTGCTGGACTCGGGGTTGGAGCCGGTGCCCGTCGGTGTCACCGGTGAGCTGTGTCTGGCCGGCCCCGGGCTCGCCCGTGGCTACCTCGGCCAGGCGGCCACCACGGCCCGGCACTTCCTGCCCGATCCCTACGGTCCGTCCGGCAGTCGTCTCTACCGGACCGGCGACCTCGCCCGCTGGAATCCCGACGGAACCCTCCAGTACCTGGGCCGTAGCGACCACCAGGTCAAGATCCGCGGTCACCGCATCGAGCCTGGCGAGATCGAAGCCACCCTCCGCCGCCACCCCGCCATCCACGACGCCGCCGTCGTCGCGTACGAGACCGACACCGGCGATCGGGAGCTGGCCGCCTATGCGGTGCCGGCGGCGGGCCGGCCCTGCTCGGCGGAGGAGGCCGAGGAGTTCCTCGCCGGCGCTCTGCCGAGCTACCTCCTGCCGTCCCGGATCATGTTCCTGGACGCGCTCCCGCTGACGGCCAACGGCAAGCTGGACCGCCGGGCACTGCCGAAGCCGGTGGACCACGGGTCCACGCAGCCCACCCCCGCCGAGGACGCCCCCACCGACCTCGGGCCCGCTCAGGCCGGCCCGACACCCACCGAGGAGCGGCTGGCAGCGCTCTGGGCCGAGGTCATGAGGAGGGACGGCATCGGACTCGATGACGACTTCTTCGACCTCGGCGGCCACTCACTGCGCGCTACACAGATCGTCTCGCGCATCCGCCGGTCCTTCTCGGTGGACTTCTCCATCTCCACATTCTTCGACGCCCCGTCGATTCGAGCCCAAGCAAAGATCATTGACGAACGTGTCCAGGAGGTCTCCGGTGATCGATGACGAACAGCAGCAGTTCATGGTGGTCCTGAACCACGAAGAGCAGTACTCGGTCTGGTTCGCGGACCGGGAGCCGCCCGCCGGCTGGACCACGGAGGGCACCACAGGTACCAAGAGCGAGTGCCTGGCCCACATCGACCAGATCTGGACCGACATGCGCCCGCTCAGTCTGCGGCAGGCGATGGAACGTGATGCCGGATAGCCCGGTGGCGGCCAAGGCCGCACTTCCTTACGGCACCTGGCCGTCCCCCGTCACGGCCGAGTCGGTCAGCGCGGCCATGCCCGTCATGAGCGCGCTCCAACTGGACGGCGCGGACGTCTACTGGCTGGAGGGGCGCCCTGACTCCGGCCGTACGGTGGCCGTCCGCCGCACACCCGACGGGTGCACGGCGGACCTCACCGCAGACGGCACGGACGTACGGTCACGCGTCCACGAGTACGGCGGCGGCGCCCTTCATGTGCGCGACGGGGCCGTCCACTACATCAACGGTGCCGACCAGCGCGTCCACCGCAAGGACGCACGACACGACCGCCACCTCACCCCCGAGGACGGGCCAGGCACCGCACACCGCCACGCCGATCTCCGGGTCGTCCCGGGGACTGGCGGCGACCTGGTCTGCGTGCGGGAAAGCCACGACGACCAGCGCGTACGCAACGAGATCGTCAAGCTCGACGGCACCGGTGCCCGACCGCCGGCCGTCCTCGTCTCCGGCAACGACTTCTACGCCTCTCCGCGGCCGAGCCCGGACGGAACCATGCTCGCCTGGCTGACCTGGAACCACCCGGACATGCCCTGGACAGGCAGCCAACTGTGGCTGGGCCGCCTCCACGGCGACGGCACCGTCTCGGATGCCAGACCGATCACGGGCGACCGCGGCGAATCGGTGTTCCAGCCGGACTGGAGCCCGGACGGCGTCCTGCACTTCGTCACGGACCGCACCGGCTGGTGGAACCTCCACCGGCTGGGCGACGACGGCATCGAGCCGGTCATGCCGATGCGGGCGGAGTTCGGCTGGCCCCAGTGGACGCTCGATCCCTCGGCCTACTGCTTCATCTCCGGAGGCCGCATCGCCTGCCTCACCATCCGCGACGGCGTCCAACGACTGGGCATCATCGAACCGGGGCCCGCGGCCGAACTGCGGGATGCCGGGCTGCCGTACACCGCATTCCACGCGATAGCCGGAAACGAGCACGGCCTGTACGCCATCGCGGCGGCACCCGACAAGCCGCAGCGGCTCATCCGCGTCGATCCCGTCTCATGCCGCCACGAGGTCCTGCGCACCCCCGGCTCGGCCCTCGACACGCAGTGGCTGCAAGCCCCGGAGCCAGTCGGGCTCACAGCGGAGGACGGCCGTACCGTCCACGGCCTCTTCCACGCTCCCAGGCATCCCGCACACACGGGTCCGGCCGGTTCGCTGCCCCCGCTCATCCTGGTCTGCCACGGTGGCCCCACCACACAGGTCCTGCCCGAGTACAGACCCGGCATCCAGTACTGGACCAGCCGCGGCTTCGCCGTCTTCGAACTCAACTACCGTGGGAGCTCCGGCTGGGGCCGCTCCTACCGCGCCGCCCTGGAGGGCAACTGGGGCGTGGCCGACGTCCAGGACTGCATCGCCGCCGCGCAGCAACTGGCCGCACTCGGCAAGGTCGATGAGAACCGCATGGTCGTACGCGGCGGCAGCGCGGGCGGATACACGGTGCTCGCGACGCTCGCGGCGTCGGACGTCTTCGCGGCGGGCGTCAGCTACTTCGGCATCTGCGATCTGCGACTGCTGCGCGACAACACCCACAAGTTCGAGGAGCGTTCACTGGATCTCCTCGTCGGTCCCTGGCCCGAGGCGGAAGAGGAGTACCGGCGCCGCTCTCCCATCGAGCGGTGTGACGCGATCTCCGCCCCCGTGCTGTTTCTGCACGGCCGACAGGACAGGGTCGTACCGCCCGAGCAGTCCGCCCTGATGGCGAAGCGCCTGACCGAGCAGGGCGTCCGGTGCGACACGGTGTTCTTCGAGGACGAGGGGCACGGATTCGGGAAGCGCGCGAATGTCGTCGAGGCATTGAAGAGCGAACTGCGCTTCTTCCTGGACGTGTTGGGGCTGTAGCCCGTCGGCGCAGCCGGCCCGCACCGCTCGTCGTGCGGTGACAGAGACAAGACCCACGCAGGACGGGAATCCGTTGAGCCCGAGGTGCCACGGAGACCGGTCTGCATCGGCGTGCGGAAAACGATGAAGCGTGACCAGCGGAAGTCGTGAAAAGAGAGGCAACAGGAACGTGACACCGGAAACACTTGTGCTCGGCCAGCCCGACATCCACCGGATCGTCGACCTGGCCGGACGCGATCGGATCATGGACGAAATGATCGAGGGACTGCAGGCAGCATTCTCTGCCGCGGAGTCGGGAACGACGGCCACGCCCGCCCGGCAGGGTTTTCTGACGGGGACCCGGCGCACCGGCGTGCTCGAGTGGATGCCCCACCATGACATCGGCACAGCAATCACGATCAAGACCGTGTCGTACGCCCCGGAGAACCCCAACACCTTCGGGCTTCCCACCATATTGGGAACCGTGGCGCGATTCGACGACGAGACCGGCCACATGGTGGCGCTCAGCGATGGTGTCCTGCTCACCGCGATGCGCACGGGGGCGGCATCGGCCGTGGCGACCAGGCTGTTCGCCCATCCGGACAGCCGTGTCGTCGGACTGATCGGCGCCGGTGCCCAGGCAGTGACGCAGTTGCACGCTCTCTCGCGCGTCCTGGACATTGCTGAGGTCCTCGTCCACGACATCGACGAGGAGCACAGCAGGTCCCTGCCTCGACGAGTGAAGTTCCTCGGACTCGACGTCCGCGTTGCTTCCCTGGAGGAGATCGAGTCCCAGGCGGACGTGATCTGCACCGCGACCTCGGTCGATGTCGGTGAGGGTCCTGTCCTGACCGGAGAGGGCCTCAAACCGCACGTGCACATCAATGCCATCGGTGCCGATCTCCCCGGCAAGGTGGAGATTCCGGCGGCGGTGCTCAAGGACGCGTTCGTCTGCCCCGACCACCTGGAACAGGCAAAAAGGGAAGGAGAATGTCAGCAGCTCGCTCTCGAAGACATCGGACCGGGACTTCCGCGGATCTGTGCCGAACCGTCCACGGCCGAGTCGAGAAGGTTCTCCCGGACAGTCTTCGATTCCACGGGATTCGCTCTCGAGGACCATGTCGCCTTCGATGTCTTCCACCATTTCGCCCAGCGCTTCGGCGTGGGGCAGAAGATTCGCCTCGAATCGGTCTCGGGCGATGCGCTCAACCCGTACGACCAGGCACCGGCACCGGCCACGCCCACGGTCGTCACGGCACCGACAGGATCGTTGGCTGCAAGTTAGCTTGCCTGCCCGGGTGAGAGCCCCGCGCGTCGCCGTCCTGCTCGTGTGCTGGCTGATGACGCTTCCCGAACGGCTGCGGGGCAACGCGCTGCATGGCGCCAGAGGAGTTCACTCGCGGGGCGGTGATCGATGTCCGCACCACAGTGTTCTCCCTGGGCCGGGCGCTCCGCCTCCTGCTGGATGCCGCCTCACCGGAGCACCGGTTGCCTTCTGTGCACTCACTCGTCGGTGCCTGGCCGAGCAGTTGAGACCTGGCCTTGCCTACGGTGCGGTGGGCAGCGACTTGGGCGGGTAGCTGCGCAGGACGAGGGACGTGGTGACCGGTCCGTAGCGGGCGAGGGAGTCCACGACCTGTTCGAGGCGTGCGGCGTGGGGACAGTGCACGTCGAACAGCAGACAGTCCTCGCCGGTCACCCGGAGGGTCGAGACGACTTCGGGAGTCCGGGCGGCCAGGGTGAGCGCCTGGGACAACTGCGCGTGCGTGGTCCGCAGCCGGATGACGGCATGAATGTTCAGTCCTACTGCCGCCGGCGCGACGACGGCGCGGTAGCCGGTGATGATCCGGCTCCTTTCCAGGCGTTGGATGCGGGCGCTCGCCGCTGGTTGGGACAGTCCCACTCGGCGACCGACCTCGGCTCCGGTGAGCCGGCCGTCGGTCTGGAGCAGGTCCAGGATGGCCCGGTCGATCTCGTCGAGTGATTCCATCGTTGTGGCACCCACTTTCTTTGACATCACTTGCTGAGCCTGGTCCTGGCCGCTGATCCATCGAGAATCGCCCCCTGGAGGTGCCCACGGAGCGTGGGACCACGATGGGAAGGGCGGCTGGCGATGGTCGCGTACGTCATCATCCCCGGGATCGACGGTTCTGATGAGCAGCACTGGCAGAGCTGGTGGGCGAACAAGTGGGGAGCCTCGGCGGTCCGGATCACCCCGGCCTCGTGGGCCACGCCGGACCTGGAGGACTGGGTCGCCGCAGTTCAGGCGGCCTACGAGATCGCTTCCCGGCGTGACGGCCAGGTGGCGTTGGTGGCTCATAGCCTGGGCTGCTGGGCAGCCGCGCAGTGGTTGGGCCGGGCGCAGGCCCACGGGGTTACGGCATTCCTGGTCGCGCCGCCCGATCCGCAGGGGCCGGTGTTCCCGAGAGAGGCCGCGGCAACGTTCCTGGGCCTGTCCGCTCGCCCTTTGCCGTGTCGAAGCCTGGTGGTCACCAGCGACAACGACCCCTACTGCGCCCCGACGACATCCGCCTCGCTGGCGTCCGGGTGGCAGTCGCAATGGCATCCCATCGGCGGCCACGGGCACGTCAACTCCGGCAGTGGCCTCGGTGACTGGCCGGCCGGTCTGGCACTCCTGCACACGCTCGTCGACGACTGAGAGGACCGAGACGACTGAGACGGCCGGGCGGGCGCGGAGACAGATGAAGAACCTCCCTGACCGGAAGCCTCGCCCTGACAACCCCAGCCTTCCCGGACAGGCGAACCGGCCATCGGGCGGCCGCCGACATGAGCTGCCGGTGACCGAGCCGGCCTGGACCCCTTCTCGAGGTCAGTTCGGCTGCCGACGGGCCTGCTTCATCGCACGGGCGATGGCCCAGGCGTCCGCGACCGGTCCCACGTGCCGGAGCTTGTCCGGGTTGATGACCGTACGGACCGTCTGGATCTGCCCGTCGAGAACATCGAGCGTCAGGGTGTGGAGCACCTTGCCGTCCCGGTCGAGGAAGATCGCTCCCGGCTGGCCGTTGATCTCATGCGGCTCGAACGTCACGTCGATGCGGGCCATCTGGGGGATGACGGAAGCAAGCAGCCGGGCCACGTGCTCGGCGCCGATGACGGCCCGGGCCAGCTGCGGGGCCTTGCCGCCCCCGTCTCCGACCAGCTGCACATCGGCAGCCAGCAGATCCTGCAGCCCGCCCACGTCGCCGTTCCTCAACGCGTCGAAGAACCGCGTCGCCAGCTCCTGCCGTTCCTTGCGGTCCGCTTCGAACCGCGGTCGGCCGGCCTCCATGTGCCGCCGCGCCCGCACCAGCAGCTGCCGGCAGGCCGCTTCCGACCGCCCCACCGCCGCGGCGACTTCGTCGAACCCGAAGCCGAACACCTCGCGCAGCACAAACACGGCCCGCTCCAGCGGGCTGAGCCGTTCAAGCAACAGGAGCGCCGCCATCGACACCGAGTCGGCCAGCTCCACCGAGCGAGCCGGACCCTGAAACGGATCGCTCAGCAGCGGCTCGGGAAGCCACGGGCCCACATACTCCTCGCGCCGCACCCGCGCAGAGCGCAGCACATCGATCGAGATCCGCGTCACCGCGGCCGACAGGAAAGCCTTGGTCGACGTGGGCCGGGTCGACGAGCCGTCAAAGCGAAGCCACGTCTCCTGCACCGCGTCCTCGGCCTCACCCACACTGCCCAGAATGCGATAGGCGATCGAAATCAGCAGCGGCCGCAGCCGCTCGAACTCCTCGACCTTGCTCACTCCGGATCCCTCCCCCTGGAAGCCCGCCCACCCGGCCGTACGCGCCGGCACGGGCACTTCTAATGATCATCCGGACCATCGGCAGGCCAGAGTAACGCCCCCCGAGTCCGGGGCCCGGGGTCCGCAGCCGGGCCCTGTGCCGGTCGCCGATGGCGGTTCAGTGGAACTGCCCGGCCTCGTAGTTGCCGGCCGGCTGCTGGGTGATGACGTTCAGTCGGTTTACCGCGTTCATGAAGGAGACCAGGATCACCAGGGCAGCGAGCTGTTCGTCGTCGTAGTGCTTGGCGGCCTGCGCCCACACCGCGTCGCTGACCCGGTCTGCCGCATCCGCGATCCGGGTTCCCTCCTCCGCCAGCTCCAGCGCGGCGCGCTCGGCCTCGGTGAAGACCGTGGCCTCCCGCCATGCCGCGACGAGGTTCAGTCGCAGCGGGGTCTCGCCGGCTGCGGCGGCCTCCTTGGTGTGCATGTCGATGCAGACGGCGCAGCCGTTGATCTGGCTCACGCGAAGCGACACCAGCTCCTGCGTGGCGGTCGGCAGTGGGAAGTCCTTGAGCGCCTTGCCCGCCGACATGAAGTACTTGAGGGCCTTGCCGGCGGTGGGGCTGCCGAAGTAGTTCAGTCGCGCGTCCATGGTGTGCTCCTTCGCGGTTGTCGGTGGCTACACACCCTGAGACGGGGCAGCCCGACACCCTGTGACATGGACGAATGTGACCTGGGTCTCCCGGACGTCTGCGCACGTCCGCCGACGAAGGACTCCCCGTCGACACTCAGCGCCGGGTCCGTGTGCAAGCGGCGCGCAGGCGGTGCCGCGCCTGGAGCGCGCGCTTCGGCCTGACGCCGTCGATGCCCGGTCCGCCACCGACGGCGCCGGCCCGACTGACGCCACGTCGGTGCCACGCCTGGAGCGCGCGTTTCGGCCTGACGCCGTCGATGCCCGGTCCGCCACCGACGGCGCCGGCCCGACTGACGCCACGTTTGCTGCAGTCAGTTGCCGCAGCGTCAGGTTGGTCTGCCGGCTATTGGTCACGAGCAGCACGTGGTCCGACGGTCCTGACCGCCCTCAGCCTCGCCCGGGCTGCCAGGGCTGGCTTACAGGCCGGGGGCGCGGAAGGCCACCTGCCGACGGGCGGCCTCGTCGATCTCGTCGAGGGTGAGGAGAGGTGTGGCCCGGGTCTGGAGGGCGCCGCTGGCCTTGACGGTGAGGCTGACGGCGGCCATGGAGACCGGGTCCGGGAAGTCGACGATGAGCACGATGTCGTCCTCCCCGAAGGCGAAGTACATGGCCTCGACCTTTCAGCCGAGGCCGGTGACGACCTGGTCGACGGCAGCGCGGCGGCCGTTCGCGCCTTCCTTGAGCAGACCCTTGGTGCCGTCGGGGGTGTAGGTGGCTTGGATGAGGAACTTCGGCATGGGGGCGCTCCCTGCCCATTGAATGACCGGTATGCAGAATGGGTTTCCCGCTGTCTCATGGGCCGCCACTGACCGAACGTCCGGATTCACCCGTTGGAGCGTGCTCGCCTGCCGAGCGTGCCGTCCATCGCCAGGGACCTGCGCGCAGGAACGGTCATGGGGAAGCATGGCCGGAGGCTGTGTGGCCGAGGCGGTGTGTGATGGCCCGTGCATTTGGGCACCGGGTGTCGCTGGGGCCGGGCAAGTCGGCAGGGTGGTGGGGGGGGGGGGGGGGGCCCCACCTCCGGCACCCCCGGTGGGGTGGTGTTCAACGGCCGCCGGGATTAGTTGTGGCGGTACGGGGTGTGGGCTGTCACC